>CAYGBH010000161.1:0-8620 GCA_964348055.1 uncultured Pirellulales bacterium | reverse complement strand
CTGCGTCTCTTGTAAAAGTACGTATTTTCGCTCTGAATGACGGTCAGTCACAAAATGGCATAAATGGCTCAAGAGGGTAACTACTCACGTTCTCACGTTTAGAAACTCTTATAGAACCGGTTAGTCCGGAGTGCGTTTTATGTTTGCAGGTAAAAATAGCCCCTCAACAGCAGTATTTTCAACAAATTTCAAAGCATGACAACTTATTTGTTGATTATTTAGCCGAATTTGATATATTATAAGTCTTGAACACTTTTATTGGTGAGTAAGTGGATCTTAACTAAGACGTTTAGGTACATCTCAAGACGCTAAAGGAGCGAGGGACGTGATAGAGGAGGAGTGGAAGAACGGTACGGAATTACCCAAGCAGTCGAACGTATTTCTCGGTCGTGTTGCGCAATTTGGGCAGGCCGAGGACGCACTGCGAGAATCAGAGGAAAAGTGGCGTTTCCTGCTAAGAAACACGCCGGACGTCATTTTGAATCTGGATCGCAAGGGCACAATCCTGTTTATCAACCACACCGTGCCCGGTTACACTGTCGAAGATACCGTTGGCAAAACCATCTATGACTTCATACCGCCAGAACAACACGAGAAGACAAGAAATGCAATCGCGAAGGTATTCCAAACCGGTGAAGCAGTCGACTTCGAGACCAGCATAATTAGACCGGACGGGAGCCTGTTACGGTATTCTACTCGCCTGGGCCCAGTCAAGAACGGCGATAAAATAGTCGGCGTGACACAGATATTTACCGACATCGCGGAGCGCAAGAAAGCCGAGGACGTGCTGCGGGAAAGCGAGCAACGATATCGAGACATCTTCAACAGCGCGACAGATGCAATTTTAATACTCGATTTGGAGAAACATATTGTTGACGCAAATTTTGAAGCGTGCAAAATGTTTGGTTATTCCCGCGACGAGATGATAGGGCTAGCCGTGCAAAAATTGGTTCGTCCTGACTATCGTCGCAAACCGGAAGAATTCAAGAGCGAAATTGAAGCTAAAGGCCAAATACATTTTGAGGCCGTAAACCTGCGGAAAGACGGCAACCCATTCAACGTTGAAGTTAGAGGGACTATATTCGCACATAATGGCAAGAAACACTTTTTGATTGCTATTAGAGACATCACCGAGCGCAAAAAGGCTGAGGAGGCACTGAGGATGTTTGAAGAGAGGTTCAGCGGTCTTGCTGAGAGAAGCTTCGACCTGATATTTATGACAGATGCTCAGGGTTATCTGACTTATGTTTCCAACGCAAGCGAGAAGATACTCGATTATAAGCCTGAAGAGATGGTAGGGACACATTTTAAGAATTACCTGATTAAATCCGAGATACCCCGAGTTTCACAACTCTTCGCTGAAAATATGAGAGGCGAAAACCTTGGTGTGTTCCAGATGGAGGCAATGAGGAAAGATGGCAGCAGCGTCTTCATCGAGCTCAACTCCGCACCCATACTTAAGGATGGCGAAACGATCGGAATGCAAGGAATTATAAGGGACATCACTGAGCGCAAGAAGGCGGAGGATGAGTTGCAGGAATCCGAACAAAGATTTAGAGCTATTTTTTATGGTGCGGCCGACGGGATGCTTTTAGCGGATTTGGAGAGCAAGAAATTCCAGACCGCCAATAAGATGATTTGTCAAATGTTGGGTTACAGTCCGGAAGAGTTCAAGAATCTGGGAGTTGCGGATATCCATCACGAGGAAGATCTGCCCTATGTTATAGAACAGTTTGAGAAGCAATCGCGGGGGGAGTTTACGCTCAGCAGAGATATCCCGGTCAAAAGAAAGGATGGCAGTGTTTTTTATGCTGATATTAACTCGGTTACGATGACATTGAGAGGAAAAACGTATCTCATGGGTATCTTCCGAGACGTCACCGATCGCAAGAGAGCGGAGGAGGCACTGCGGGCTAGTGAGAGTAAGTATAGAACTCTTGTCGAAAATCTTCCTCAAAAGATATTCCTTAAAGATAAGAACTCAGTCTTTGTGTCCTGTAATGACAATCTCGCCAGGGATTTCAAGATTAAATCCGAGGAAATTACTGGAAAAACAGATTACGATTTCCTCCCTAAGGAATTGGCTGACAAATACAGAGCAGACGATAAAAGAATTATCGAGTCGGGCCAAACAGAAGCTATCGAGGAGAAGTATATCGAGGAAGGCGAGGAAAGAATTGTCCATACAGTCAAAACACCTGTCAAAGATGAACAAGGTAACGTCATTGGAGTGTTGGGTATCTTCTGGGATATCACCGAACTCAAGCGAAGAGAAAAAGAGCTCAATATATACCGCCAGAAAATGGCTCGAGCTGAGCAACTTGCCTCGCTGGGAACCTTAAGTGCCACCCTGGCCCATGAACTGACCCAGCCTCTCACGGTTATGCGTCTGTCGATTGAAAATGCATTGATGAAGCTGGAAACAACGTCTTCGGCAGCTACTATCATAAAAAATATCAAGGACAGTCTAACTGAGGTTTCGAATATCACTTCCATAGTCGAAAGGTTCCGCAATTACGCGAGGAAATCCTCAAAAACAGGCGTCAGTAAAGTAGATTTGAAGGCGGTCGCAGAGAGAACCGTGCAGTTGTTGAGTGAAAGTGCCAGGCAGGCAAAGGTGACCTTACAGCTCGAAGGTATGGACGAACTGCCGCCCGTATATTCGAGCGAGAAAGACTTAGACCAGCTATTCTTTGCACTGATTGAGAACGCGGTACAAGCAGCCGGCGGCAAAAAGAATCGCCGACTTATTATCAGCGGCGCTGTACAAGACGAGCAAATTGAGTTACGATTCTCCGACGACTGTGGTGGTATTGCTCCGGAAAATCTCGATAGGATTTTTGAGCCGTTTTTCACCACAAAGCCTGCAGGCGAAGGGACAGGTCTGGGGCTTTGCGTTGTGCAGCGCATCATACTTGGAGCCGGCGGCAAAGTTCGCGTCGAAAGCAAAGCCGGTAAAGGTACAACTTTTTTCATCACCTTACCTATAAACAGAGGTAAGGTGTCCTGAGTGAAAAGCCAATGGAAAATGACATGAGCCAACAGAAACAACGTATCTTTTTCGTTGATGATGAGCTGAAGATATGCGAGGTGGTCGGCGAAACTCTTGAGGAGTCCGGCTTCGAGGTTAGCTGTTTTACCTCTGCAGCCGATTGCCTCGAACAATTGCACTCTCCAGCATGCGATTTACTTATTACAGATGTGAAAATGCCTGACATGGATGGTATAGAATTTCTGACAAAGGCCAAACGCCTCGCTCCGTGGATTCCCATTCTGGTTATAACAGGCTTCGGCAACATACCAATGGCTGTCACGGCAGTCAAAGCAGGCGCTGTGGATTTTATCGAGAAACCTCTCGACAAGAAAAATTTTCTATGGAAGATTAAATCAATACTGCAAGAGAGCACTTTCGATAATTCTCATTTAGGTGAGCCTTTGACCGATAACGAATTGAAGGTATTGAAACTCGTTATGATCGGCAAGAGCAACAGGCAAATATCCTATTTACTCCACCGTTCTGTAAGGACCATCGAAGTGCATCGCGCCAACCTTATGCGCAAGCTTGGTGTCGATAATGTAGTTAATCTGGTCAAAAGAGCCGCCACGATGGGATTGGTTGAGCTGCCGGCAAAACAAGATCAGGACGACCCCTCCCAAAATGCAGAATAACACCCCTGAGTAGTCATTCACACCTAACTACCTTATGTGCTGTATATTTGCACACGAACCAGACCTAATCTTCACGATTGTCACCTTTCTTGACCCATCCGGAAGGGACTGGCTCTTTTCCTTTTTGCAGCTTTTTCTCTGCATGCGATATTTTTTTCGTCTCAGAAGTAAATTTTAACAGAAATCGCCTTTTTTTGACGGAAATAGGCAAAAAATGTGAAAATTACGTAGTTTCCACAATTGCTTTGTTGACAAAGGGAACGGTAATATGTTATTATTATACGGGCCCAAAGGAGGTGACCCACCATCAAGGCCGTGTGGCAGGAGGCACACAATTGCGGTTTTGTTGATAAGAGAGAGGTTCTGACGTCCCTCCCAGGTTCGTGTAGAGCTTTGTAGTCAATGTAAGGAAGCACTATAGGGTCTTGGTACGAGGCTGCCGGGGAGTTCAGCAAACTTGTGATAGTAGAAGACCGTCCACTTGATGCATAAGGTGCTATAGGCGCTCTCCCTGATATGAGCAAGAGTAATTCACCTGGTAGTAGAAACAGGTTCTGCTTTGATTTACTAAAACTGTGCCTTTGTTACTATGTGGTAAGGCGAATTACGTTGACCCGGCAATTGTGGTGAATAACTGGCTTAAGAATATAAGCTGTTAAGCTTACGACAATATAAGTTGTTGTTTTGTAGGAAATTGTGCAAATTTTCTACTGCAACTCACGAGGACGGAGTGTGCGCAACCGCTGTTGTCTACAGGATTGTGAAGAGACTTGGGATGTCTAAACATTCAATCTCAGATTCTCGTATGGAGGTGTTATCGGAGAACATAACTGAGCGCAAATAGCTGACCTACGAGAAGACCGACCTTCGAGGACAGAATTTGCTTGTTGAGAGTAACTATTACGACTGGAGGCTTAGCGTGGCATAGATTCCCGCGATGCAGCAGTCTATTGGCTTCGCTGATGGCCGACGGTTAAAAACCAAGCAGTCAAAAGAAAAACGGGTTGATTAGCAAGTGAAAACCTATTTGACAGTCTACTTTGGGACGGTGTTGATATCGATGTTTCTGGTGCCGATTGTCTCGCGACTGGCTAAGAAGTATCGTTTGGTCGATACCCCTGGTCCCCGCAAGGTGCACAGAAAGCCTATTCCGCGTATAGGCGGAATGGTTTTTGTGGTATCGACTCTTGCCTTGGTGGTGCCCCTCTTTTTCTTAAATAACACCATCGGTCAGTCTTTCCGTGAGTCCCGGACAGAATTCATCGTGCTACTATTAGGAGCCAGTTTCATGTTTGTGGTGGGCTTTATTGATGATCTGCGATCCGTACGAGGCTACATCAAACTGTTATGCCTTATTGCGGCTTCGTTGGCGGTCTGTGCTTCGGGGGCAACAATACGTTCGGTTTCCGTGGGGCCGTGGTTTGGACTTGAGACTGGTTGGGCGGCTTGGCCACTTACGGTATTTTGGATAGTGATAATTACAGTGTGTTTGAGCGTCATTGACGGGCTGGATGGTCTTGCTGCCGGAATAGCGGCTATTGTGTGCGGTTCAGTTTTACTTCTGGCTCTTTGGGTCGGTCAGGTAGCCATGGCGGTACTGATGCTGGCGCTGCTGGGCAGTGTGACAGGCTTTCTGTTTTTTAATTTCTATCCTGCCAAGATTTTTATGGGCGACTGCGGCTCTTTGTTTCTCGGTTTTATGATTGGAGCCGGTAGCATCATATGCCAGACAAAAACTTCCACATTTGTAGGTCTGGCGATTCCATTTCTGGTTATGGGTATCCCGATTCTCGATACGGGCTTTGTCATCGTTGGTCGCCGCTTTCTTGAGCGGCGTTCGATACTTTCTCCTGATCGGAACCACTTGCATCACCGTCTGTTGGATCTTGGTTTGCATCAGCGCACCGTGGTTATAATTATTTATGCGGTGACAGCCATAGGGGCTAGTATCGGTGTTTTTATGTTAACCATGGAGGGCGGGTGGTCGGTAGGAATGCTGGTGGGTGGACTGCTATTGTTGTTTTCAATGTTCGCTTGCCTGCACGGCAGGCGTTATCGCGGAATACTGATAGCCCTAAAACGTAACTGGGCTATCGCACGTGAAGCAAGGATAGAGAAGCGTAATTTTGAATATGCTCAATTGAAAATGCGTGAATCCGGGTCTTTCCTTGCATGGTGGGAGGTTGTGTGCCTCATGTGCAAAAACATGCGTTTTCAAAGTATTGGGTTGTGGAATCGCAACAGCGGCCATTACCTAAGTACCTGTGCGTGGAATGCACCAGAGGACATATTCACGACTGACAAAACAGTAAAGCTTATCTTGCCGCTCCATGGGAAGGGGGCGGCAGAATGGGAGATAAGGGCACGTATTTGGGTAGATGGCTATCTAGAACTAAGCGGCCGGCAGGCCATGCTGCTGGCCCGGCTGATGGACGAGTTCCCGCCGCCGGAGCAGGAGGAAGAAGCTGGAGCATTGGACCAAGCCCTGCCTTCGCAGGAGCAAGCTTCCCCCCGTGGAAACGGGGTTGTGTAGTGAACTTTCATAAGGTGTGAGATATGGATGTCCTAAAAGAAATAGAACAAGCTGATTGGAGGTGGGATAAGAATGGATAATTTGGAAGATAAAACCAAACGGAATACAAACTCGGCAGGAGAGAGTCGCCAGCTCCGTCCAGATCCGATAGTGCAAGCAAGGGACGATTCTAGCAGATCCGGCGAAGGGATGCAGCCCACAGAAATCATACATAGTGCCAAAAAGGCGATATCGGTAGCCGATGCGACAGTGCTGCCTAATCAGCCTTTGGGGATAGACCAACATACGCAAGCTGAGCCTTCAGCATTTGAACTTTTGACGTTAATCATGCGTTTCAAGTGGACAATTCTTGTAACTTTGGTTTTAGTGGCTGCTCCCGCGATCGCCGTTATCTGGACTCTGTTGGTTCCTAAGTACCAAGCCAGAGCAGAAGTGCGAGTTCGGCCTATTATCCCGTATCTTGTCTTCCGGACAGAGGATAGTGGAATGATTCCCTTATATTCGTCATTCATGAACACTCAGGTCTCCATTATAGAAAGTTTAGTAGTCCTTCAACGTGCGTTGGACCAGCAGGAAGTCCAGGAGACACAGTGGTATAAGGAGCCTCCAAAACAACTTGTGCAGTGGCTTCGCGGAAACCCACCTACCCCCCCTATGGAAAGGCTCAGGGATAACCTTTCAGTCAAACCTCGAAAAGAAACCGAGATAATTGACATTGCCTTTGTGGACGCCAGCGCCAAAGATGCCAAAATTATTGTGGATACTGTTTTGGACCAGTATATAAAATATATTCGAGAAAGGTCTGATGCGACTAAGGACGAGCTTTACAGCCAGTTGGTAGACCAGTATAAATCTTTGGAAAACGAAATCCTGGGTCGAGAGAAGGTCGCCGCCGAGCTTCGCAGATCACTCGGTACCGGAACTCCGGAGCAACTTATCTCCGGCAAGAGGGTTCGTCTGGATGAGACACAAGCCCGTCTCAGTGAACTGGGACTGAATATTCTTGTATTGGAATGGCAGATACAACAGGCCGTTATAGATGACAGCAACGATGTGCTGGTTACTCCCACTGGGAGATTGGTGAAGCAACCAGAATACCATGAGGATGCGGAATGGCGGAAACTGAATATAGATGTGATGACTATTCGCCACCAGATTGCCAACAGCTCGCTTACTCCCAAACACCCGGATGCGGTTCAGGCGGAAAAGAGCTTAAAGTTCGCGGAGGAATTGCTTCAACTGCGAGAGGAGCAACTGGACGAACAGTGGCGCAACCAACCGAAAGATGCGGCTGGAGTACCAATAACAATAACCGGTGCCAGTGGCCTCGGTTACGAAGAAGGATTGATATCCCTGAAACATCAACTGGCCCAGGCAAAAAAAGAGGAGCAGCTTCTGCTTGCAGATTTCGAAAAACAGCAGGCTGAGTTTGAAGGGCTTTTCGAAACCGGGCAATTACTCGAGAAGGAGAATAATGCACTGCAGCACAAGCGTGACTTATTCAACGTGGTTCGGCAGCGGCTGGACCAGAAGAATATGGAGCGCAACGTCCCCGGTTCAATCGAGGTGTTGACGCAGGCCTCCGTATCCTCCCAGTTTTACAATGACCGTCGAATTGCGCTCACTGCCATGGCGCTTGTTCTTGGCTTGGGTATGGGCGGTGGTGTGGCATTCCTAAGGGCCAGCAGGAATCAGGCCATTTATGCTCCTACGGATATGCCACATCCAATGCAAGTTCCGTTCCTTGGGTACATACCTGTGATGCATGCCAAAAGAGCATCAGACGACGAAGTCAGTCCTGCCATGATCGAATCCATCCGGTTCGTGCGTACGGCATTATTGTCGCGGCTGGATGGTCAGGGTAGCACCACTGTACTGGTTACCAGCGCCGGTGTGGGGACCGGCAAGTCGACCTTCACGATGATGTTGGGCAAGAGTCTTGCTCAAGCAGGCAAGAAGGTCCTCATGATTGATGCGGACTTCCGAAAGATGTCTCTGACGAAGCGGTTCGACCTCTCCAATAAGTCTGGCTTCATAGAATCTATGTGTTGCAGGTTCATAGACAAGCGGCACATTTTTCAGACGGAAACACCCGGCCTGAGTATCATGCCTGCTGGAAAGCAAGGCGATGACAGTGCGGTGTTTGAGGAAATTGCTAACGGAGCATTCAAAACCTGTATTGGCCAACTGCGTAAGCAGTACAACATCATATTGCTGGATAGTACCCCTATTCTGATGCTGGCTGATGCAACGATACTTTCAAATCAGGTAGATGGTACAATTATGGTGGAGCGAGAACTTGTATCTCGGCGGGCAAATGTAATTGATGCTCTTGCCCGTCTTAGTTCTGCTGGGGGACGCCTTTTAGGGACCGTCTTCATCGGTTCAAGCAGTCACGAAAAATACGGATACGGTTAT
>CAYGBH010000160.1:0-8640 GCA_964348055.1 uncultured Pirellulales bacterium | reverse complement strand
TTATCTTTACATTTAAATGTTTCAGGATATTTTGCTTGCGCTACAATTGATTCTCTTAAAAAATCAACGGGGAAAAATCTCCTTTTCTTTAAATCATCAAAAGTCTTTAAAGAATATTCTAAGTTAATTTGTGTAGTATAGTCTTTAAATTGTCGAGTAATATTTTGTGATACACTATTTTGAATATCCAATACTTTAGACCGAGATTCACAAGCAAAGTCAAAATCTACAAAACGAATTATTCTTACTTTTTTATTATTAAAACTTTTGAAATGTATCTTCATATTTTTTATGTCAAATACAGTACTCCATTTGGTATGTACAGGATCACCAACAGCGTTTAAAATATCGAACGAATAGTTAATAATATTTTTGTGATTATTATTAAAGTAGCTTTTTATCATTTTGCTTCCAATTGCATTTTTTTCTTTAACAGATTTCCATTTTTCAGGAATCTGCAATTCCCCCCCAAATCCAGCATAATCTTTTAAATCTAACATTGACCTTTCATATTCTTCGTTGCCTAATATTGGTATGGATAAAGTTGCTCCTGTATGATATACAAATTTCTTATTCAAATACTCAATTGTTGCAATATTACCAAATCTGTCACAAACAAGAAATTGTATTGGTGCAATTGATTCATTTGATATTCTTATTAAAGAATTACTTGCGATTACTTCATTAACCGTTGCTGAATTATCAAGTTGAAATTGAATCCATTGCAGTTCACTAACAGCGTATCGTTTATCTTTTTCAGGATATGTTGTACTATTTAACCACATTTGAGCAACAACTAATCCCTTTTCATTCATTCCACCATATGGGAATTCCATTCCAACTTGATTAAATGTTATACTACCGTATTTTGAAATCCATTTTGCAGGTGTTTCACTCGGAGATAAGAAAGCTGTTTTTTCTAAATTCCTTCGATTATTAACTACAAATCCATTTCCAATATCGAAATCAAAATTTCTTCCAAATACTATATTATTACTGTCGACTAAACAAAAGGTTGTGCATGCATTACTTGAAGAGTCAACCAAAAAAGTATAAATTAGAACGAGTAGAATAATTACTTTCTTCATTTCATTCTCCAGATGTCAAATAGTCTTCTTTTATAACGGCTAACAATGTTTATATGGTTTCCGTATAACATCCCAAGCCTTTCGTCGTTTTTAAGGGAATCTATCGGACTTCGAACACCTTGGCCTCCACTGTTCAGAACATGGGTATAGATCATGGTTGACTTTACTCAGCTGGGACTTTTATCTGAGCCATCTCTTCTTCGGTGAATTTACTGTTTGCGACCGGGCCGGCCTGCCAGCACTGTTCGAGCTGAGTCGGCCTGGGCTTTCGGATTGCAATGGCGAAGACTTCTCGACCATCAGCGTCCTTTGTCACCCGGCCGCCGCCACGCTTGACCGCCTGGTGAACAAGTTCTTCGCACACCTTGACCAACGTCGGAAAGTTGTACGGCGTATGGCTGAATTTGCCTTCCGGATTCAAGGCCGATTTGAATCTATCCGGCAAATTCTCAAAGCCGATGGTCGTAAAGACGATGCCTCCGGAACTCGATGGATTGCAATCGGAATCCTGGCCGCAGCGGGTCGAGATGATAATCGTCTCATCCGGGTCGCCTTTGCCGTACAGCAGGCCCATCACAATATAAGCGCCGTTGATTTTGGCATCGATATTGAAGTCCGGCCTGGTTGAACTGCACGAATATCTGCGGTAGTCCGGATTGTCCTGATATTTGTCTTCGATGAGTTGCCAGGTTTTTTCCCAGTCGTTGGGATTCTGTTTGTACCAAGCCAGCACATCGCGGATACACTCGGCATACTGGCTTTCTTTGGGGATACATTTCAGGCCGGCACGGACGATCTTTTCCATATCATTTTCAAAGAAGGCCTCGGCATACATTCCGCCTACGAACTGCCCGCCGTAGAGACCGTCGCCGTAGTTCATCAGGCGGCCGAACTTTTCCCCCAGCTCGATAGCCACATTGGGCATACCCGGGGCAATCAGGCCCGAGTAGTCCGCCTCGATCTGGTAATCAATGTCGTCAGCGTGCGTATTGAACTGCGGATGTCCGGAGTCCGGCGGAGCAATCCCTTCGCGCAGATTATCCCGGCCATTCCTGTTGGCATGCCAGAGCTTGTAGCCGCTGCTGGCAAAATCTATACCCGCCTGGCGAATCGAGCAGTCGAAGCCGTACAGCTCAAGTGTCCGCAGGAAGGTCATCTCGACGTAAATGTCATCCTGCCGGAACTGGTTAATCAACTCCGGCTGCCACTGCGGCATCTTTTCTTCGGGAATGATTTGGCCTTTAAACTTGAACTCGGTGGGCCCGCCCCAGCCGACGCCGGCCATTTGCCCGACCCAGCCGGCCTTCATCTTGTCCGCATAATCGGCGACCGTTATGCAGCGAACGGTCCCGGTGGCTACACCCAGACTCGTCAGCGGATCGTACTGGCAACCGACAATAAACGCCACACTCAAGCCGACCGCAATTGCCATCAGAACCATCACTAAAGCTTTAGCCATTTTTACACCTCCATCAGCTTCCAAAAAAAACGATTGATTAATCTATAGCTTTATAATTGCCGGAGGCACAAAAAACAAGCTTTTTCGATTCGCAGCGGCCAAATTGCCAAGATACCATATTTTAAAGTGTTGGTTTGCAATGGCTTCAAAACCAGTTATAATATCAAGTTGTAGGGGCTAAATGCCGAACTTCAGAATAAGTGGCGGGTTGAATTATGGTGGAATACAGGATGCGATTCATAGTGCTGGCGGCAGTGGCCGTCCTAACAGCTTTATCGGTGGTCTCGGCGGAAGATACCTGGCGTTTGGGGGAAGACCAGGATTGGAAACCCGTGTCGGAAGACGCTAAGGGCAAATTCCTGCTGGCGGTGGCTGAAACAAAAAAATTGGTCAACACAGGCCAAACCAAGGCCGCTCGCAAGGCGTTCGATAAACTCAAAACAGACTTCCCGGAAATTGCAACCCCTGATTTGGACCTCTTTATCGAGGCCGAGCTGTCCTTCTGCAAAGGCAAGTTCGCCACGGCGGCCAGGACCCACAATAAATTGCTTACCCAATATCCGCGGAGCCAACTTCGTCAGGCGGCCTTGGACAGGCAGTTCGCAATCGCGACGGCTTTTTTGGCCGGCCGGAAAAGGACCGTGTTTCGCATCTTTAGAATCAGAGGATACGCCGAGGGCATCAGAATTATGGAGTGGATTACCGACCGAGTCGGTCTTGGTTCGCCAATGGGAATAAAAGCTGCTATAGCGGTGGCTGAAAATTACGAACAAAGAGAAAGATTCAACGAGGCATTCCTTAAATGGTGGGAGATATCATCGCAGTGGGAAACGGGGCAAATGGGCGCCGATGCGCTGCTCGGTATGGCTCGCTGCAAACACGCTGTGTATAACAAGCACCCTGAGCATAAAAGGGCACAGTATGATGCCTCGAGTCTAATTACCGCAAAAAGCTACTACGAAAAATTCCGATTACTGTATCCCAAAGATGCCGAAGAAAAAGGTATTGACCAGATACTGAACCAGATAAATGAACAATTAGCTTACAAGCAATTCGCTATAAGCCAGTATTACCAAAAAACCGCCAACAGACAGGCGGCCAATCTTTATTATAATATGATAATAAATAATAACCCGGGCAGTAACGTGGCAAAAATAGCGGAGGAAATGCTTACTAAAAATCTGGATATGGAAGAAACAGAGAAATGAAACAACAAAGCCAACTCAACACGATATCAGAAGTCAGATGTCAGAAGTTAGATGTCCTCCGTCCTCTGTATTCTGTATTCTGTATTCTGTTTTCTGTCTTCTGCCTTCTGTCTTCTGGATGCCCCGAAATGAGCGGCTATTCTGACGAGCCGCTGTTTCCACAAGACGTCGGCAGCGTCTGCCTGGAAATGTTTGACAACCAAACCTTTCGACGAGGAGTGGAGTACGAACTTTCCGATGCCCTCGCCAAGCGTATCGAGGCAGATACGCCCTATAAGTTAATCTCCAGCCTGGATCGTGCCGATACCGTAATAAACGGTCAAATAGTATCCATAGGTGTATCAGAGCTCAGCACCGAACGCGAAATCGGCAGGGTTCTGGAAACAGAGCTGGAGCTGCGGGCCGTGGTTAACTGGAAAAATCTAAAGACGGGAGAATTGCTGATAGATAATCAGACGATTAGTGCATCAGCAAGCTATTCCACCTACCAAATGCAGGACTTTAAGTATGCATCCACTCTTGCGGCAAACAATTTGGCACAAAAGATCGTAGAATTAATGGAAGAAAAATGGTAGAATCGCCAATCAAACCACGAAATACGAATTATGAGTGATAATCAAAACAAAAAGCCGGTTCCGCCGCGCCGCGGCCCACAAGACAGACGAGGCAAAAAGCAGCCGCTGCCTCGCTATAAGAGAGGGCCGTTCAGCTACCTTATCATTGCGATCGCGATATTCACACTAATAATGATGATGAACCAGATCACGGATGTTGAGAAAATTAGATGGGATGAATTTACCGACTACGTCGACAAGAACTACATCGAAACTATTACAGTCAAAGAGACGGAGATAAAAGGTAAATTCAATGAAAAGGGCATTGCCGAGAGGATTCAAGCTGATCCAAAGGCATCTGAGTCTTTTCTGGTGGATTACAAC
Source organism: uncultured Pirellulales bacterium (assembly GCA_964348055.1). Taxonomy (GTDB): domain Bacteria; phylum Planctomycetota; class Phycisphaerae; order Sedimentisphaerales; family Anaerobacaceae; genus JAUXAL01. Next base: position 3,947 of record CAYGBH010000160.1, on the reverse strand, counting down.
CCGGACTGGATAGGTGAGAAATACCTCCCTAGTCTGGAGGAAAGCGGTATAGAGGTGAACTTTACCAGGCAGCGTATCTGGGTTATTATGCTGATACAGTGGGTCTTGCCGCTGCTTTTATTGATTGGGTTTCTCTATTTTATGTTTGCCCGCAACCTTCGCAGCGGGGCCGGCGGAATGCTGATGTCATTTGGTCGAAGCAAACACCGGCTGCAGGGAAAAGACCGGGCCAAAGTAACCTTTGAGGACGTCGCCGGCGTCGAGGAGGCAAAGGAAGAAGTAGCTGAGATAATCGAGTTTTTGAAAAATCCGAAGAAATTCCAACGCCTCGGCGGCCGAATTCCTCGGGGAGTTCTACTCGTAGGCCCGCCCGGCTGCGGAAAGACATTACTTGCAAAAGCCATAGCCGGCCAAGCCGATGTCCCCTTCTTTAGTATATCCGGCAGCGATTTCGTAGAGATGTTCGTTGGGGTCGGAGCATCGCGGGTGCGCGACTTGTTCAAGCAGGCCAAAGAAAATTCGCCATGCATCATTTTCCTTGATGAAGTTGACGCAATCGGACGAAAACGCGGTGCGGGCTTTGTCGGCGGCGGACATGACGAACGCGAACAAACCTTAAATGCCATTCTGGTCGAGATGGACGGCTTTGATACTAACGACCAGGTAATTGTGATTGCCGCGACAAATCGCGCCGACATCTTAGACCATGCGCTGACCCGGCCGGGACGTTTCGACAGGCAAATCTTTGTACCCCTGCCGGACTTAAAAGGCCGGGTCGATATCTTAAAGGTTCACGCAAAAAAAGTAAAATTGGGGCCTGACGCCAATCTTGAAAGAGTGGCACGCGGCACACCCATGTTCAGCGGGGCGGACCTGGCTGCTATTATTAACGAAGCCGCTCTGGCGGCAACCATGGCCAATAAAGACTACATCGAGCTGGCTGATTTGGAAGAGGCCCGCGACAAGGTCCGATGGGGAAGAGCAAAAAAGAGCAGGGTCATCGACCAGAAGGAAAAAGAAATCACCGCTTACCACGAAGCCGGCCATACGCTCGTACAATCCCTGTTAAAAGATGCAGACCCACTCCACAAGGTAAGCATCATTCCTCGCGGGCCGATGGGCGGGGCCACCTTTGCTCTGCCAGAAAAAGACAGAACTATATTTACAAAAAGATATTGCATGGCGCTTTTGCAGGTGTGCTTCGGCGGCCGAATCGCAGAAGAAATGTTCTGCGATGATATATCCAGCGGCGCACAGTCGGATATCCAGCAGGCTACCAATATCGCAAGGCAGATGATTTTGACCTGGGGTATGAGTAATGAGCTCGGTCCAATCAGTTACGGGCCGAATATGGGCGTAAGAGACGCGATATATATGATGCCCGGCGAGAAAGAGTATTCGGAAAGAACAGCCGAAGCAATCGATGGCGAGGTAAAAAAGATTACCGACGAGGCGTACAAAAAAGCAAAAGAACTGGCCCAGGCCAATAAAGACAAGCTCGAGCGAATAGCACAGGCCCTGCTGAAATACGAAACACTTGACGCCGACGACGTGAAATTGATTTTGGAAGGCGGCCGGTTGGACAAGCCCACAGTTACCGACTTGTTGGCTGCCGAGCAAGCCAAGAACGAACAGCCAAAAACCGGACAAAAAGAACAGAAAAAACAGTCGGCTAACTAATATTACTTCTATTCCAATTACCTCTGAATATTCTATGCGGGAAAAAACTGCTGCGATATCGAAAGGTACGCTTCTTACAGGCACGTTGTGGACGGTTTTTATTTTCGCGGCCACCTGCTGTGCCTTGGGCGAAAACGCAAACGACCTAAGTTCGCCAATTATCACCGACCCTACCACCCCCGTTGAGCTGGCAAGAGCCGAAAAGGAGTTTTCGTCTGCGCACCTCGAGCCTGCTCGAATGGGTGGAGAATTCGGCATAGCGGTCATATTCGAAGGAACTGATGACCTCCACCATTATGCAAAGGCGGAAACCGCACCTGCCGCCGGATTTGAGCTGAAGGTCGAGGCTAAGTCCGACGATTTTAGGTTTGGTCAAGCCATCTTTCCGAAATGGGAAATTATCACAGACCCTACAGGCAGCAAAGTCGAGGTCTATGCCGGCCATTTCACCGTCTTTGTGCCGATGAAAACCAAAACAGACAAAGCTCCAGCAGAAACCACTGTAATTGAACAGGGCAGCGTCAGAGTCAGGATTACCGGTATCGCTTGCACGAGTATGGTTTGTCTGCAGCCATTTGAGGAAATGCTCCAGGCGAAGTTCGATTGGAGCCGGCGTAATTCGTGGAAAAAGATTAGCATTGAAACTCCCGGCGACACAGACGAGGAAGTTGAAACTGTAAGAGGGCCGGGCTATTCGGCGTGGTTTGCTCTCGGCTTGGCTTTTGTGGCAGGGCTGATACTGAATATTATGCCGTGCGTGTTGCCTGTGATACCGCTGAAGGTGCTTAGTATCTTTGAGCAGGCCAGGGAAAGCAAGTCAAGGTGCATCGCGCTGGGGCTTTCGTTTTGTTTGGGCATACTGCTGTTTTTTGCGGCCCTGGCGGTTCTGAATATTATACTTCGGCTCGGCTACGGGACTGTATTTCAGTGGGGAGACCATTTCAGGAATCCGCTCTTTATTATCGCCATGTCGCTTTTGCTGGTAGTGCTGGCGCTATTTATGTTCGGAGTCTTTACAATTATTTTACCGTCCTCAATAGCAAGTAAAGCCGGCCCGGGCAAAGGTCTTCCTGGCTCCGTAGCGATGGGATTTTTGGCGGCTGTACTAAGCACGCCCTGCAGCTTTGCAATATTGACGGCAGCCTTTGCGTGGGCGCAGACGCAGAAACTGCCGCTGGCGACTATCGCGATAATGCTCATTGGGGTAGGAATGGCTTGCCCCTATGCGATACTTACGTCGATGCCGTCACTATTGAAGTATCTGCCGAAGGCCGGACGCTGGACCGAGCTTTTTAAACAGGCTATGGGTTTTGTCCTTTTGATTGTGGCGGTCTGGCTGATAGCGGCTTTACCGGCAGTAAGGAGGAATTCGGTCTTATATTTCGCTGTTGTTCTGGGATTTTGCGTCTGGATGTGGGGCGGATGGGTAAGTCTGACTACGCCGACGGTGCACAAATGGGTTATTCGCACCATCGCTGTTGTGATAACGCTGGCCGCAGGGGCGTGGCTGCTGCCGGAACATACAACAGCAGAGATTAACTGGCAAGGCTATGACAAAGCCTTGATTGACCGGGCGGTTGCGGGACGCAGGCCCGTCTTGATTGAGTTCATGGCGGACTGGTGCCTGACGTGCAAGGCTGTTGAAAAAACTGTCTATGCGCGCGAGGATATCGCTGAGCTGATAAAGCGCAAAGGCGTCTTGCCCGTGAAAGCCAATACCACGCTGGCTGACAGCCCTGCGACAATTGACTTGAAAGAGATTTATAAAGAGCCGGGTGTGCCCGTGAGCATATTATTCTTACCGCAGCAGTCCGAACCGGCGCGATTACACGGGCTTTTGATTGGCAGCAGTTTGAAGGAGCTGTTAGAGGGTTTACCGGATAAGGGCTGAACAATAATGAAGTTAAGGGAGCGTTGAGACAGTTGGCAAAACGAAAAAAGATAAAGGTCGAAAAAGAACAAGCTAAGCAGCGGGTCAAAAATATTTGGCCGGTATTGAAAAAGGAATATCCGGATGCAAAGACCGCACTTAAATTTGTAAACCCGCTCGAACTGCTGGTTGCAACAATCCTCTCGGCCCAGTGCACAGACGTCCGGGTCAATATGGTCACTCCGGGCTTGTTCAAAAAATACAAGTCGGCCAAGGACTGGGCAAAGGCCGACATAAAACAGATTGAATTGGACATAAGAACCACCGGCTTTTATCACAACAAAGCGGTCAGTATCAAGAGTGCCTGCACCCGGATAGTCGAGCAATTCGGCGGCAA
>CAYGBH010000159.1:0-8716 GCA_964348055.1 uncultured Pirellulales bacterium | reverse complement strand
GTTATGGACTGTGGATGGAGGTGACCGAGCCGTACTACAAGGAGCGCAAGCTACTCTTCTGCCCCATGGCCACGAAAACTTGGGATGAGGGTGCCCTTCGTGGAGACCCGTTTGCAGGCTGGGGTCCCTGGCATGGTGGGCCATCCGGCCGGGATTTTTGGGGAAGCTATGGCCCAAATCTTTGGGTCACTAATCCACCGGCAGGACTGACGCAAGTCCAGGGATATCTGACCGAAAACAACTGGAGGACTCCCCATGTTAATGGCGCAAATACTATACCGATGTTTCTGGATCAAATCTGGTATGGGGGGTGGCCAGAGCCTACCAATGAACCTCCACTTTATAGTGGTGAGATTTCGGACTGGCATCTAAATTCTATGAAGCGTTTCTGCATCAATCGGCACAACAGGACCGTAAACGGCGTTTTTATGGATTTCTCTGTCAGGAAGATCGGACTTAAGGAGTTGTGGGATCTTAAGTGGCATCAAAATTGGACCGAAGACAGAGCCAACGCTGGCACACCGGTATGGCCGGATTGGATGAATAATTTCAAGAACTATGCAACTCATTGATAGGGACATTTGAATTCTACAGAAGGAAATTTATGAAGGAATTAAGGTGTCTAACCTGGTTAACAGTAGGGGCCATATTATTGTCTTCTAATCAATGTTACGTCGAAGCGGCAGGCAGTTTTGTTAAGGATTCAGCCCGTTGCCCCCATCGCGGAGTCTACGAATTAAGCATAGAGACCGATGAGAAGTTCGACAACCCCTATGCTGAGGTTGATTTCAAGGTAAGTTTCACTCGCCCGGACGGCACTAAAGTTGGTGTAGATGGCTTCTATGATGGAAGCAATCTTTTCAAGGCACGGGCATACTGCGATATGGTGGGCAGGTGGCAATGGAGGTCATCTTCAAATCTGGGCAATCTAAACAACCGAAATGGCCAATTCAATGTCGTCGAGTCAAAGCTAAAGGGGAAACTGCGTATTAACGCGAGAGATCCCAGACAGTTTGCCTACGATAACGGTCAGTGGTTTTTGCATATCGGCGATACCGGCTACCGTTATGTAACAAAGACGGAGCCGAAGTGGAAGGAGTATATCGATCAAGCGGCAAAGATGGGAGTAACAAAAATTCGCACATGGTTCTGTCAGGGCCGCAGTGATGTGCAGATACTTTTCGCCAACAAGCGCAGAGAACTGAATCTCGACTATTTTCAGGAGATTGACCGCCGACTGCTATACGCACTTGAAAGGTATCCTCATATACAGTTCAAGCTGATTCCTTATGGCGAGGATACTGAGGAGTTGAGACGCTATGATACAGGGGATTCGATGTCGTATCTCGTTGCACGATATTCTCAGGCGAGGTTTTCAGCTTTGCCCAATATTCATTGGTGCGTATCCAACGACAGGGATATCGTGAAAGGTGGAAAACTTTCCGGCCGAAAGGTATATGCACGCACAATTGACAGAATCGCAAGGGATATGAAAAAGCGCGAACCATGGGATTCTCTGCTGACAAACCACCAGAAGAGATTCTCCGGCTATGAATTTTTCGACGCAGAGTGGTCGAACATTATTACCATCGAAGACCTTGACCAGGTAACTGGAGAGGTAATTTTGAAATATCGCCAGTTGGGAAACGACCCGGTGATAAACGATGAGGATCGCTACGAAAAATACCGTCAACCCGAACATCCCCGTTATTACTTCCGTCGCTTGATGTGGTCAAGCCTGCTTTCAGGGGGTCATGCCACTTACGGCGGCCTGGCGACTTACGAGCCATATGACGGCAATGAATGCGGCGTCCAGGGGTATTACGACAACGCCCGTGCGGGTAAGCTGGAGGGTGGTGACGATTTTGTCCATATCCATAAGTTTTTCAATGACAGTGGTCTGACCCTTGTCGCTATGCAGCCTGATGACGCAGCCGTCGGAAATGACGCGCAAAAATACAAATGTATCCACAATGATGTAGTTTATATTGTTTACCTTGCCAATCCGAATAATTCCACGCCACAGAAAGCTGATGTCAGTTCCAAGGTGCCGTCAGTGAATGTAAGACTGAAAAGCATGGCCTATTCTGTTAGATGGTTCAATCCGCGTTCTGGAAAATGGACTGAAGCCGACGCAGTCAACGTCAAAGGTGAAAACGTAAGACTGAGAGCCCCATCCGGCGGCGACTGGATATTGCTTTTGCAGAAGGGTTAATAATGCGAGCCTCCGCCTATACTACCCCATACTCATTTCTCACTCAGCGTTACTCTACGGACCAGTCCCATTACCCAACCAGAGCACACTGACCCACGCACAGACACCCCCAAAAAGGGCCCAATTTCACGCGCCGGCGCCTACAACTGGAGTACAACTGTACAACCCCTTATCTCGAAATTTGAAAAAAATATGACTTCATAAGCACGTCAGACTGTGAATCTTGCTCTCTTCTGGTTACCTTTTCACCACATGCCAGCCCGGCTAATAAAGCGAAAAAGATAAATCCAAGAAGACCACAAAAAACCCGCCTGCCCTTCATGGCCGTACCCCTGTGAAAATCAAGCCCCTATACGGACTCTTTAGCGCTATTATAATGCCGTCGTGCGGGTCTGGCAATGCGTATAAGTAGAATTCCGCTCCTCAGCCAGACCCAATAATGACTATCCTGAGGGGGCCTGGGCGAAAAGCGACGAGCCGACATCTGTACAGAAAAGCCCCTGCTGCTTTTTGGAGGAAATAGGAGGGAGAGTAGCAGGGGTATAGATAAGCACTATTATTAATAAACGGGCCAGCAAGTGTAAGAAGGAAGGCAATGCACCTCGACCCACCTAGAATCATCCTTTCTTAGTACTATACGATTGGCAATGAAGGCGGATTCATTCGCTAACAAATAGAATAGCCCAGCGGCACGGAGGATGGGGGACGCGAGAGTCCACAGGAGCTTGAAAGCTAAGACAATATATCAATTCTCAAATGCCCTCGCTCTCTCGCTCAAGTAATCCGATTTTGACTCTGTGTCCAAGACAACGGACTTAGTACTCTTTATGTGGCTTATACTTTACGAGTTTGTCGAAGAACTTCTTCCAGACATACTCTTGACGACTGTGGTCCACATGATACGTCTTACCACCTCCAAATTCTTTTATCTCGCCTTGCAAATCCTTCATGAATTCGCTGTGTCCGTCTGTATAGGCAACATTGTACCCATCCTTGTGGTGATATTGCACACCGCGGCGTGGATCGGAAAACATATCCGCCATAAAAGCCATGCCGCCGGAGTCTTTAATGGAGTTCACAGCCCGCCACCTATCTTCATCCCATAGAGAGCGGTAATGGTAGGTCGTCTGAACCCACCTCTGATTGGGACCCAAATCATCAGGAATACGCCCGCTGCTCGGCCATCCTCCGCCCCGATAAGAGGGATCTGGTGGCAGCTTTCCAAACTGAAGCGTCGGGTTGTTGTTACCCGGGCAATAGAACAGCTTGGGATCGACTATAAGTCGATGATAGAAAAAAAGACCGTGAGCCATGTAGCCCTTGGTTTCAGGATTGTTTTGACGACCGCTTACCCAGACTGCGTAGCTGCCGGACCCCGGCGAGACTTCCATATGACAATACGGAAACTGACCCTTATTGTCATTGGAGTAGAGGACGCCAGCATACCCACAGGACTTTAAGTGGGCGGCACAGGCGGCTCGACGAGCCTGATGTCTGGCCTTCTGCAATGAAGGCATCAGGATAGCCATCAAGAGCGCGATAATGGCGATGACCACCAAAAGCTCTATTAAAGTAAAGCCGTTTCGTTTGCGCATGACGTTCTGCCCTTCTCTTTCAAAGGGAGATAATGAGCATCGCTGGCATGTTTTTCTGCCATAATTATAACGCACTCCGTAAAAGAATGTAAAAGAAAAACAAAATAACCAAATTCTATGGCTTGAGGAGGGTCGTTCCATATAAGGACAGTTGTAGGCTTCAAGTCGTGAAAATAGGGACATTTTGGGGTGCTTCATGTGCAGCTCAGTGCGCTGTGATTGGCTGGTGGGACTGGTCCAAGTGATTCCGGTAATTGAGACAAGTGATAATTAAATAGTAAGAACGTTTTTCAAACAAGAGAGCGCAATACCATATCAACATTCATCACAATCTTCCGATACCTATTGCATCCGAAAGGCTCGGAGCATATCATAGGTGATTGATTTGGCAAGGTCGAATTCAAGGTTTGACCGACTCTTATTAGTCTTTATACTGTACGGGGGATTGTCTCGTATAATGATACGCCAAGTATAAAGTATTCAAGGAGTTTGATAAGTGCAATATACCCCGGATAATATTTTAGTTAAGCCCGGCGTTTTTCCAGATGACCCGGATTTAATTTTGTCCATTACGCCTGAACAGGCGGGTTGGAAATATATTTCCTTTCAGGCCAGACGGCTTGCGGATAATCAGAGCTGGTCTTTTGCGACCGGTGAGAATGAGCTGGTTATCGTGAATTTAAGCGGGTGCTATATGGTTCGTTCGAATCGAGGCCAGTGGTCCGGTATCGGCGCGCGTAAGAATGTTTTCGAAGGCGCGGCTTACGCATTGTATCTTCCCCGGCATAGCGAATTCACAATTACAGCCGAGGAGAGTGGTGAGTACGCCGTGGCCTGGGTGCCGACCAACCAGGATAATGAGCCGTGGCTGATTAAGCCTGAGAATGTAGCGATTTCAGTACGAGGAGGTGATAACGTTAGTCGTCAGATTAATGATTTGCTGCCTTCGGGCTCGCCGGTTCAACGCCTAGTGCTGGTCGAGGTTTATACTCCCGGCGGCAACTGGAGCAGTTATCCACCTCATAAACACGATGTCCACCTGGAAGATGAGCAGAGCAATCTGCTCGAGGCCGACTTGGAGGAAGTGTATTTTTATAAAATTGACAAGCCCGATGGTTATGCTTACCAGCGGGTGTATACCGATGAAACATCACCGCTTCATAAGGCAGGTTATCCTATCGACGCCTTAGTTCGGGCGGAAAATAACTGTGCCGTTCTTGTGCCGGAAGGTTATCACCCCGTGGCCAGTGCCCCGGGATACACAACTTACTATTTGAATGTATTGGCAGGTAGCGCCCAGACACTCGCTAATCAGGATGACCCGAAATACACCTGGATTAAAGATACTTACAGGCAAAAAGACAATCGGCTTCCATTATATTAATTTGCTCAAGCTTGCTTATCAGCTGTTTTGCAGGAGTATTATATGAGTGAAACTGAACGGATATACGACACGCTTCATATGGGGCGGTCATCAATCGACCTTTACAGTAATGATATCGGTGCACCATTTGTGGATATTACCAGTTTTGCTGCGTATGTTGGAGGTTCGCCGACTAATATCAGCGTAGGAGGGCACAGGCTGGGGCTAAAGACTGCTTTATTGACGGGCCTTGGAGAAGACCCCGTAGGGGATTTTATTCTGAAGTTTCTGCAAAAAGAGGGAGTGGAGACACGTTTTATCTCACGTAAGCCCGGCAAGCGGTCCAGTGCAGTGCTTCTGGGTATTGAACCACCAGATAGTTTCCCTCTGGTTTATTATCGTGATAATTGTGCTGATATTGCATTGACAATAGACGATGTTCGCAATGCTCCGGTTTCTGATAGCAAAGTATTTCAATTTGCCGGCACAAACTTGTCTCTGGAGCCGAGTCGCAGTGCGACATTGTTTGCAACCGAGCTGGCCCGCCAGGCGGGGACAAAAGTCGTTCTTGATATAGATTTTCGTCCCGACCAGTGGCATGACCCGAGGGCGTTTGGTGTTGTGGTACGTACGGCGATTCGAATGGCGGACGTTGTGATTGGAACAGAAGATGAGATAAATGCCGCTATGTTAACGGATGTTAGTCATATCGAACTTACAGATTCGGTCTCGGACACGCAGGTTCGGGGAGATGTTGATAAGGCGATTCGTAAAATGCTTTCAATGGGGCCGGAAGCATTATTGCAAAAGAAAGGTAGTCTGGGCGTTTGTGTCCATCTCGTGGATCGGCAGGGTAAAATCGAGCAAGTCGATGCACCGGGATTCCCTGTGGAAGTGATAAATATTTTAGGGGCGGGAGATGCATTTGCCGCCGGTTTTCTTTATGGATATGTCCAAGGATGGGATTGGTACAAATCCGGACGTATGGGTAATGCCTGTGGGGCGATTGTTGTGACCAAACATGGCTGCGCCAATTTTATGCCTACCTACGAAGAGGTAATGGAATTTGTCTCTGGTTACGGAGGGCTTGAGTAACGTTTGTGGAAAGTAATAAACAAATAAGCGATAGAGAAAATATAAGGCATAGCTTTTGGAGGTTTTGACATGAGTGCTAAAACTGTTCGTTTAACGATGGCGCAGGCGTTGATTAAGTACCTCACCAAGCAATATGTAGAACGTGACGGTAAAGAACAACCTTTTTTTGCGGGGTGTTTTGGTATTTTTGGTCATGGTTGTGTATCCGGGATAGGGCAGGCATTACAGCAATATCCGGAGTTTCGCTATTACCAGACCCGTAATGAACAGGCAATGGTGCATGCCTCGGCTGCTTATGCCAAAATGAAAAATCGAATGGGGACGTTTGCCTGTCTTTCGTCAATCGGCCCGGGAGCGACAAATATGATTACCGGAGCGGCGGTGGCGACGACTAATCATCTTCCGGTGTTGCTTTTGCCGGGTGATATATTCGCGCGCCGCAATGTGGCGCCTGTTCTGCAGCAACTGGAATCGGAGACCACTCAGGATATATCGGTGAGTGACTGCTTCAAGCCAGTGAGTCGATACTGGGACCGCATCAACCGGGCCGACCAGATATTAACAGCATTGCCTGAGGCTATGCGTGTGCTTACAAGTCCGGCTGCTACGGGGGCGGTGACTCTTTCCCTGCCTGAGGATACCCAGACCGAAGCACATGATTATCCGGTCGAGTTTTTTAATAAACGTATCTGGCACATTCCTCGCAATCGGGCAGACAGCAAGGCCCTAAAAGAAGCTGCCCGGTGGATAAGTGAATCCAAATGTCCGTTGATTATCGCCGGAGGTGGGGTTATTTACAGCAAAGCCCAAGACGTTCTCAAGCAGTTTGTTGAGAAGAAGGGCATACCAGTAGGGGTAACAATGGCCGGCAAGGGCAGCTTGCTTTATGATAACAAGCTGAATCTCGGAGCTATTGGTGTGACGGGGAACTTCGCCACGAATCGTATAGCGCGCGAGGCGGACCTGGTTATTGGTATTGGAACACGCTACAGCGATTTTACCACGGCAAGCAAAACCGCCTTTCAGAACCCCGATGTTCGCTTCGTCAATATTAACGTCGCTGAGTTTGATGCGTATAAGCATTCTGCTTTGCCGTTATTGGCCGATGCTCGTGTAACCCTCGAAGAACTAATGGAATTACTGGAAGGTTACCATGTCGCGAAAGACTACCAGCAAAAAGCACAAAAGCTGCATAAGGAATGGCAGGAAGAGGTAGATAGAATTTACGCGATTCGTAATAAGCCGCTGCCGAGTCAGGGCGAATTAATTGGCGTAGTCAACGAATTGAGCGAACCTGATGCGGTAATGATAAATGCGGCAGGAAGCATGCCCGGTGACCTGCATAAATTGTGGCGTACCCGACATTCGAAAAATTTCCATCTTGAATATGGCTACAGTTGTATGGGTTATGAAATTGCCGGTGGGCTGGGTATCAAAATGGCAGCCCCGGAGCGGGAAGTAATTGTTATGGTCGGCGACGGCAGTTACCTGATGCTTTGCAACGAAATTGTCACTTCCATACAGGAAGGATATAAACTTACTATTGTTCTTATGGACAATCGGGGCTTTAACAGTATCGGCGGGCTCAGCCGTTCGTTGGGCCAGGAAGGGTTTGGTACACGCTATGCCTTTCCCATCAATAACAAGCTTCCTGATGATTCATCAGGTAAGGTTGAAGCTCTTCCGGTGGATTTCGCCATGAATGCCCGTGGATTGGGTGCTCTCGTTATTGAGTGCAAGACATATGATGATTTTGTTGAAGGCTTCAAAGAATCCAAGAAAACCGACCGCACTACGGTAATCTATATTCAGAATGACCGTTATGTAGGTGTGCCCGGCTATGAAAGCTGGTGGGATGTGCCGGTTGCCGAAGTAAGCGAGGCCGAAAGCGTCAGAAAAGCTCGTAAGGAATGGGAACAAAATAGTAAACTGGAGCGATTTTACTTTTAAATGCGCAGTATTCCTTTTGGGAGAAGAATATGACAATGACTATTGGTAAATGGCGGAGGCTGCAGCAAACCACCGGTCCGAGAGGTACCTTTTCCGGATTGGCGGTCGACCACCGGGGCCCACTTCGTCGTTCACTGGAAAAAGAGTCACCTCAGGGAAAGACAAATGAAGCGTTAACCGCCCTTAAAAGAGATATTGTACGGCAGTTGGCTCCGGCGACATCCGCAATTATATTGGATCCGGAAACGGCAGCCGGGCAATGTGTGGCGGATGGCTCGATGCCCGGCAAGACAGGATTGATTGTTGCTTTGGATACCGGCTCGACGGGCGATCCTTTAAATCGCACGACAAGCCTGCTTGAGAACTGGTCGGTTGAGAAGACTGCTCGTATGGGAGCATCAGCCGTGAAAATGTTGCTTTACTATCATCCGCAGGCCCCGGAAGCCGGCGAACGCCAGAGGCTTGTTCAGACAGTAGCCCATGAATGCGTGCAATATG
>CAYGBH010000158.1:0-8716 GCA_964348055.1 uncultured Pirellulales bacterium | reverse complement strand
CTGCCTGCTCGGCCAGCTGTCTTATTACCATATCGATAGGCAGCTCATTGACATCAATAAATACTTTTTTCATCATCCGCTGCTCGAGGTCTGTCAATAGTTCTTTTTCCTCTGAATCCTCATCGCTATTCTCGGCGGCAGCGATAGCACAACTAAGACAGACAGCTGTAAAAAGCATCAAGAATTTTAATCCCCCATGTTTCATCATAAAGCTTCTCATAATAATTCCTCTTCCAAATTTAGTAAGAGCTGATGTTTTTATTATGGGTAACTACAGGGACCACAAACACACTTTTTCGCGCTCGAGGTCGCACCCCCGCGTCTTCTTGTCCCGCTGCCCCGACTTGCGTCGGGAGACGCAGGGGGCAGGCGAAGACAAGAGCGGGGGCTTTTATTTTCCAACATTTTGCTTCCACCTTTTTTCACCCGCTTCGAACTCGACACTGTCCCTATTTATTTTTACGACAGTCGCGCCTAATACTTCTTCACCCTCGTGTACTATTCGGTTGCCAATAACTGCGGACGGATTATCCTCGCTGTAGACAATGCTTTTTACGGTTATCCTTCCTATTCTTGCGGTCTCAATTCTTTCGGTGTCTGTCTGAGTCGTGACTGCCGAGCCGGGCCGCATAGGATCACGATACCTTGTCTGATAAGGCGCCGGAATCTCCCAGTCGATTTCATAAACAGAGGCGTCAACAGTATCCACCGGTTTACCCTCCCCAGGCTCAGCTATCGTACGCGAAGGCGTGCTAAAGACTTTGACAAGCACAAGAACCAGTACAATAAAAAGAACCGGCATCAATACCACCATTGCTTTTTGCCTCGTGGCACCGACGCCCGGCCTTGATGCAAAGAGCCTATCCTTTATCCGCTGCAAGAAGGTCTGGCTGACAACTTTTACGTCGGTACGCCTTTCAGAAGCGGTTTTTTCAATATCAGTTTTGGGTTGTTGACTCGCAGCAGCCTCCGGCAATGGCCGCGAAGGTTGATAAGGTTTTGTATCCTGGCAGTTCTGCAGATTCTGGGCCTCTGGAGTCGCCGGTTTTAGAGCGGGATAGCCGATATGGTTGGCTGTAGGCGCATCGGAAGACTGCTGAACACCATTGTTGTTCGGAATCGGCACGCCCTTAAAAATCGACGATATTTCCTTGTGCAATCCAGAGTCGTTCTTTTCATGCTCTTGCATTGATTATCTCCCGGCCAAGGCCTCGTCATTGATTAATCGCCCAGTCAAAGCCTTGCCGTTTATTATCTCCTCAGCCAAAGCCTCGTATTCAGCGGCCGCTTTGCTTTCAGGGGCATAGGTCAAGACCGGCTCACCGGCGCTTGGAGCTTCAGCTAACCTCACGCTTCTGTGAATAACCGTATCGAATACCAAATCGCCGAAAAATTCCCGCATCTGTTGTTGAATCTGTCTGCTGAGAAGGGTTCTACTTTCGACAAAAGTCAACAATATGCCCAGGATTTTTACATAACAAGGTTGGAAACGCTCTTTGATAATGTTCGACGTCTCGAACAACTGTTTTAAGCCTTCCATTGCATAGTAATGCACCTGAACAGGCACGATGACATCAGTACTGGCAACAAGTGCGTTAAGGGTCAACAGGCCGAGCGACGGTGGGCAATCGATAACACATACATCATATTTGTCGCTTACCATTGCGAGTTTTTTGCTGAGGACGAATTCTCTCGCGGCTACGCCGGTCAGCTCAATCTCGGCGCCTGAAAGCAAGATATTGCTTGGTGCCAGATTAAGCCATTCGACTTTCGTACCCACTATAACCCTGGAGATTCCAATCAGGACATTTGTAAGAGCATTATAAACAGTTATAGGCAGGCTATCAGGGTCATAGCCAAACCCTATCGTGCTGTGGGCTTGTGGGTCGAGGTCAACTATCAAGACCCGGTTTCCTAACATGGCAAAAGCCGTTGCAATATTTACCGCAGTAGTTGTTTTGCCACAACCGCCCTTTTGATTTGCTATCGCTATTGTTCTCATATCTCGTATATCGTATCATGTATTGCGGCAGTTTTTTACGCACGATGAATTTAACTGTCCTGCCGTTTTCTGACAAAAACCACCAGGTTCACATTCGCCTGAGGACTTGAATCACCCCGGGCCGAGCTTATTGTGAACTTATCTACAAAAAGGACCGGCCGATGCCTCTCCAGAGCGTTCAGGAAGGTAGCAAACTGAGGGAACCGGGCGGTGAAGCTGACATCAATGTGGTTCTCGCATATATAATCACAATTAGGTATCGCCGAGACTTTGCTGCTGTCTCTACTTTTAACGCTGAACGAAGCAAGTTTCTTCTCACCGGCAATTTGACTTATATCAAACGTCAAATTAGCCGAATCTTCAAAATCAATAACAAAATCACCCAGTCTATTTCGTAAATGCTCGATTTGTTCATCTAACTGAATTCTGGTCTCCTTTTGCGTTGCTTTTAGTGCAGACTCGTACATCTTTTTTTTCTCGGTGAGCTTGTTTTCGACCCGTCTTTGGTTGCTCCTCTGTGGTCCAAGCACAAGCATATAAACAAAGAAAAACAACGTGAAGCAAGCTGCCCATATTAGAGCTGCTGTCTTAAGATATCTTTTATAAATCTTCATAGAAGCCATGCTACAATCCCGCCTTAAAGACACAATCTATCTCGTAAGAGATGACCTCCCGGCCTTCGAGAGTATCAGACTGCTGCGAAACTGTAATGTTTTCAAGCATCGGTCCGAGAAAATCTGAATAGCGAAGCCGATCCTGAAAATCTCTAACTGCTTTGTCACAGTTATATTGCGGCCTACCATGAACAATCATCCGCAATGTCCTTACAGGAACATCAATATCAATCATTTTTTTGGGATTATCTTTTTGAGGAACTTCTCTTTTTACAAAATGCTGTCTTACCTCAAGGTCTGTCAGCACCACCGAGCTCGGCATACTCTCTACCAGAGTCACCAATACAGGCGACCATTGAGCATATCTGTCAATGGAGGACTTAACCTCCGATAAGCAATCGGCGTAAACGACTTTCTCTTTCTCTAATGATTCGTGCAGCTCTACAGCGCCCGACAATTTGTCAATCTTTGCTTCCCACCTAACTATTTCGCGCTGCTGTACTGACACAATGATCCTGTTGTGCAGATAAAGGCCGAACATTGCTATCGCGCCAATAATGGGTATTGCAACGGTTACCGCGGTAATAGCTATGCCTCCAGGCCCGCTTTTTAGCGGAATACCTTGTCCCTTTAACAAATCTATCGTGAACATAACTTCGTCGCTCGTCTCTCGTCCAAAAACTAATTAGATTGACCTCATAGCAAGACCGGCCGCTACCGCCATTGCAGGACCTGTCTTTGCCAAAATATCCTTATACCGCTGCCCCGCATCGCAGCGTATTTTTTTAAACGGATTCCACAATACGGCTTCAACCGGAAGTTGGCTATTTAACAAATCAACGAAGCCTTTGGCCGGAGCAAACCCACCACAAACAAATATTTTGTCGACAAGCATCGATTTCTCCTGGGCCACATAATAGCGCAATGATTCGGCAACATTGACAATCAATTTCTGACAGGCATTTTTCAGACTATCATAAAGTTCTATCTGCTCGACCGGCGAATCGCTGGACAACATCTCCTTGGCAGCTCCTACTGACATATCATTTTCGGTAGCAAGCTGCTTTACAATATCATCACCGGCATAAGTCACATCACGGATAAACGGCCAACCGTTATCACCCATAATTGCCAGAGTGGCGCAAGAGCCGCCGACATTCAGGATGGCTATCATCCGGCCGGTCTGCGGCTTTTCAGACTCACTGTCGAGCTCATTGAAGCAATTCAAAAGTGCCAATCCGTCAACATCCATCAGGACGCACTTAAGGTGAGCTTCTTTAGCAAGTTGTACTTTACTTTTTATCAGCGCATTCGTCGCTGCTACTAAAACGCCCCTTGTCTTACCATTTCCATCAGGTATCAACTGATAATCAATAGTGCCATCTCCTACATTGAACGGACAAACCTGCGAGGCTTCGAGCGAAACTGCTGCTTCTATCTCTTCCGACGGCAATGGAGGAAACTCAAAATGGCGCACCGCAACTTCCGGTCCGCTTACGCCGCAAACAGCCAAGTCCGTGTTAATTCCGGTCAACTCAAGGCATTGGTTAATGGCGCTGAGGGTGTTTATTCTTCGACGCTTATTGCTACCCTCACTCGCTGCAATCTCGGCAATACCGGCTGCAGTAACAGCGTAACTTCCATTGTTTTTGCGCAGCTGGATTAGTTTGACTTGGGATGAGCCAATATCCAGGCCCATGACTTCCTTTTTCTCAAACCCAAGCTCAGACAACAATGTCCCACGCAGGTTCATAAATCCATCAACCTATTTTGGCGCTTAATGTACACACTATCCCTGTAACTACACACTCTCACGCTATCATTTATCGACCTAAAAAGGTGTTGTGTTATGTAGAAATTATAATATGGCGGTTATACAGACTAATATGCATGATTTTAAGATGCCGAGTCCTATAAATAATTGATTATCGACTATTTGCTATTGGTTAGTTGGCTGGTCAATAATCGCGCCAGCCGGCAGGTGCGGGAATATACTTGCTCTGCAGCCAGATATCGCCCGGCAAGATACCTCCGAACAATCTCTCATCAAGATAGTAGCGTTTGAGATAACCATCCGTGCCAATCAATTCGACGACACCGCGGACAGCTTCGGTAACGGTGCCGCGTACAATAAGGTCGTTCTGGGAACCACTGCCTGGGGCTTCTTTCCTGCCGCCGTAGGTGTTCCTTTCGACATTTTCAGCACCCCATCCACCGCCACCGACCGTTATAGCCGCCTCTATTACCACTGGGTCAGGCAAATGTCTGTCATATGTCTCGCTGCCGCCGCCACCATCACGCTTGCCGATAGGGACATATTCAAAGCCTCTAATTTGCTCTCCGCCTTGCCCGGGGCGCCCGCCTCGCCCTGGGCGTCCGCCTCGCCCCCACCCTCGGCCTCGGCCTCGCCCTCGCCCTGGGCCTGGGCCTTCATCCTCTTCGTCTTCTCCTGAGCCTCCCCGTGGGCCTCGAGTGACTAAGGCCGGACCTGGATAATTGTTCCTGCCGCCTGTGCTGTAAGCTGACATACCAGGGTCAACAATTCTTATTACACCCTGGGCAACCAGGCCCAAGACGTTGGGATTATCCTTTGTCGGCATGCCGTTTACATCATGGGGGCCATCAACAACTATGGAATCGGCAATCCAGATATTACCGGTTGCTGCGACGGTAATCCTGCCATTTACCACCTGGTCGCCATTATGGAGGTTACTGTCGCCGCCAATAATTACGCTCCCGTCAACGAAAATCTGGCCGCCCCGCTCAGATTGCACTGATCCAACTGACTGAGCAACGTAAGTTCCAATGATGGTTTGGGTGAATCTTTCACCGGTCGCCACTGCGTTCTCGGATATAAAATGATAGGCGTAAATATCGTTTCTTTGGTACGCGGTCCCACCGCTGCCCGGTACAATTCTAAAATCCCATGTCCTATCATCCATCGCTTGCTGAAAACCACAGACCGTACAATTATCGGTTATGCGAACTTTGCCGATGCCGCCCTCGACAAAAAACTCGAGCTGAACGGCGGGGTGGGGATTATCAAGACTCCCGACAGGAGTGTTATCAACCGGCTTGAAACGGAATTGAGCTTTCGTGCTGTTTCTGAAGCGTTCGACCTTGGCTTGGATGGAAGCTTCGTCGGTTATTCTACTGTCAGGCTGTTCAAAGTAAATACCGCCCACAAAAAGACCTATCCCAGATGCGTATTTATCAGACCCGCTTATGTCATATCTCGACTCGCTCACGGCTACAGGTCGTAAGAATTGCGGATTGCCCGATATATAGATATCTCTTCCATCAGGGTTATCGCCGAGGTTGTTAATATGCAGCGGCATAGCAATTATTTCCCCATCGGCGAAGTATGCTTCGGAAGTTGTAGCACTTCCAAGTGGGACTCTGCACATTCCCATATCCCAGCCGCTCATCGCCTGAAGTACCAGGACATCCACCGTTGTGTTAGACATACCACAATGGCCGTTGGATATAATCCTGTAAACGGGACGAGCCCGAACGAATGTAAAAAGCCCAATTTGATAGTCACAATCTCCGTGTGGAAGATTTATTGTGCCGCTGTTCCCAGGCACACCTTTTTGCAGTGCACTTAACATATCTTGTTGCTGACTCATCCAGAAAACGGCCTTTTCATAGCCGGCATCAGCAGCGAAGATTGCGGCTGCGTCGTTTTTCACCCCTATTGCTCTGTGTCTGACTCCACGAGCGACCGTTAACAATCCCAGTCCCAAAGCAGCCAGGACAACCAGTGAGACAACGACCAGAACAAGTACTGAGCCATGCTTTCCGTATCGCGTATATCGTATTGCGTATTGAGTATTACGCATCTTGTACCTCGCACAGGTCATTTTCAATTTGCGATTTTCAAATTTCTTTTTTTTACCGTGGCCACATACTTCTCACCAATCCGGCTGTCATCACCTTGACACTCTCATTATCTTCAGGGTCCGTAAGGATAATATTAATTCTGACGCATCCGGTGCCTACACCGTTTAAGGTCGTGTGGCTAAAAGCGCCCATAGTATTGCTGCCAGTTGACACATTGTCCGCAAGAACTTTTGTGGTTACACCGAAGGTATTCCTGCCGCCGCCACCGGCTGGTACCGCCCCGGGCGGATACGGGCCATAGTCAAGCTTCAACTGGTTACCATCGAGATAAAAAAGGGCATAAGCCGTTGCCGTCTTTGTAACATCCATCACGTTGTAGCTGTCGGTTTCGTCGAGAGCAACATTCCAATATCTAAATTCCACCGCATCGCCGGAGACCACTTCCTGCGGGTTCGACGTTTTCGGCACAGCAGGGGCAAAGACGTTACCATATACCTCATAGATTGTGTAATCAAGACGGTTGGTCTTTCTTGCCATATTCTCGAATGTTATCGTAATGACCTGGGCATCCTGTTTTATTTTCTTGTGGGCAGAATCGAAGGTCCGCAGCCAGGCCCGATTGCCGCTGACAAGCAGGATCCCAACCACTAATGCAAGCGTCGGGCTGATGAGCATAGTAACAACCAGCTCTAACAAAGTAAAACCGGGACGGAATCGATATTTCATATCTCGCATCTTGTATAAATCCGAATGCCGAATTTCGTATTTCTTATTTTTAGCCGCCTGATGCATCAAGGCGGACATACGTGGCTAGAGCGACAGGTGGAATATCCTCTAACTGATTAACCACTCCAAATTTGACCGTAACACCAAGTTGCCGCAGTTTTACTCCTGCTGTGGTATCGTAAGCAACATCTTCCCAACTGAGCATTACCAACATCGGTAAATCATCAATTGTGACAGCGTATACTGCTTTATTTAGCGGCTCGGCCAACACCATAGCTTTAACGTCCGCCCACTTGGTGGGGATAGGCAAGGGGGATGAAAAGCCCAGGGTCAGGATGTCTGGGGCATACTTTTCCGAGCCACCGGTACTCTTCCAGTCTTCGAGCAGTAACTGTGCAACATGCGTAGCAGCACTTTGTGCACGGGCTATTCGGGCGTGTCCGGCGGCATGGTATTGATAGCTCAAGGCGCCTAAGGCGGCTATGGTCAGAATGACCATAGCCACCATTATTTCAATTAAAGTAACCGCCGCGGCGAATTTTGGTCGCTTTGCGTTCAAACCCCACCTCCTTACCTGTTCTCAAAAGTTTAATACAATATAGAGACCCTGACTGTAATTAGCCCCCGCGCCTGCCCCCGCCAACCCCATGCTTTCTGCGAAAGCGGAAACGGGGGGCATGGTTTTTACGGGGTTTCGACCCAATTACCAGCGTGATCCAGCGTAACCTTAGAAGGCGTGCTAATCTCCGCAGGTGCGGTAGCCGTAATCAGGAAATCCAGTGGCTCATCGTCATTTATCACCCATGAGAAATTGCCAACTCCAGACTCCCCACCCGTGAAATAGGTGCCATCCAAATCATTAGCTGCAAAACCCAATTGCGCCAGCGTCGGAATAGATGAAAAAGCACTGCCTTCCTCGGCGACATGGGCACGCAGCCCAGTCGCGATGGTACCCATAATTGCCCTTCCTTCCGACCATTTGGCGGCATCGATACGGCCTCGCATAAGAGGAACTGCCACCGCGGCTAAGATGCCGACGATGAAAATAACCACCATCAGTTCAATTAGTGTAAAACCTTTTCTGCTTTCCATTTTCAACTTCTCCTAAAAAGTACTTTGAAATTACATCGCTTATCAGTGAAATTTACCTTAGTTATCAGTCATTGCTATCATTGCCTGCTCAACCACGTACAAGGGGGCCCGGCCTTTACGGCGTTTCGACCCATTTACCGTTATGATCCAGCGTAACCTTAGAAGGGGTGCTAATCTGGGCAGGTGCGGTAGCCGTAACCAGGAAATCGATTGGCTCATTTTCATTTATCACCCATGAGAAACTGCCTTTACCGGACTCACCACCTTTGAAATAGGTGCCATTCAAATCATTTTTTGCAAAACCCAATTGCACCAGCTTTGGAATGGCTGTAAAATTACTGCCTTTCTCGGCGACGTGAGCACGCAGCGCAGTGGCAATGGTACCCATAATCGACTTTCCTTCCGACCATCTGGCGGCATCGATACGGCCTCGCATAAG
>CAYGBH010000157.1:0-8745 GCA_964348055.1 uncultured Pirellulales bacterium | reverse complement strand
TAAAAAGACCGCTGCACGAAAAAAATCACACCTTGCCAGGAAACTAAACGCCCTTCGGGCGAAAAAGAGTTAATTGGTCAATTGGTGAGTGGTTAATTGGTTAATTAGCCCCGTGAGATAAATCCTTACTATCTCACGGGGTGAATCTTTTTTCTTGCATTTTTAAGACAATTCCGGCCATAATATCATCAGCATAAGCGGTAAATAACAATATAAGACTTTAGCGCCTGCATGCGGATGCAGCTAATGCGGCGCCAGTAAGGTTTTCATTATGGAGTACACTTAATTAATGAACGAACCAAATCTTGCATTAGAGTTGTCGCATAGAATAACATCCGATATATCATTATGGATTGCCATCATAGGCCTGATAGGTGTCCTTGTTGGCGCAATGATCACAGTTTTCGGAAATATCTTACTTCACTGGCTTAAGTACCGACCTCAACGAAACCTCGACAAACTAAGAAAAGATATTCTCAAGCAAATGTTGAAGGATGAGCGATTTGAAAATAAGTGGCGGAAGTTATCAACGCTGTCAAGGGTGGTTGGGGCGGATGAAGAGACCACAAAGCGCCTTCTAATTGAGATTCAGTCTAGAGCATCGGAGAAAGAGGATGGGCTCTGGGGCCTCATAGAATATCATCCATTCAATAAAATTGAGCAATAGCGCCTTAACCGCTCGCTTGACTCGGTCTATCTGGAGGGCAGCCGGTGAGCTGGAAGGTGTGCGGAAACAAGATAAATAATAGTGAGGCGGGCTGACAAGAAAGTGAGATGGTAATGAGTAATTTGTTCTTAGCGCTGGCGATTTTAAGCGTTGCCTGGGGGATTGTATCGGCTATCGCGATCGCTTCATTTCTGTCCAGGCGTGGTACTAAAATCAATTTTCTATTCTTTAGAATCCTGATACTGAAATATATACATCAATACCACAAAATCACCACGCAGGAGAATGGAAAGGCGGGTCCGTGGTTTTATTCCTACATAATATCAATGAATCTCGCACTGGCTTTTGCGATTGTCGGGTTAGTTCTAAGATAAGCACCGCCGGCCGGAGCTTGCACAACAGGAGAACATCGTATCAAAGAGGATAAGAGTATGAAGCGGATTTTACTGTTTTTACTTATCGCCGTAAGTTTCACAACAGCATTTGGCAGCGAAAAACTAAAGCAGCAGGTCGATAGGTCAGCGGCTCGGATTGAATCGAAGGTCATAAAATGGCGCCGTCATTTTCATCAGTTCCCGGAGCTGTCAAACAGGGAATTCAAGACGGCCAAAAAGGTTGCAGAACACCTCAGGAATCTGGGCTTGGATGTAAGAACGGCCGTCGCGCATACCGGTGTCGTCGGTGTTTTGAAAGGCGGCAAAGCCCGGCCGGTAGTCGCTCTTCGCGCGGATATGGACGCCCTACCGGTTACCGAACGAGCCGATGTGCCGTTTGCCTCCAAAGTGCGCGCCACATACGACGGCCACGATGTCGGAGTGATGCACGCCTGCGGTCATGATGCGCACATTGCCATTCTGATGGGTGTCGCGGAGATTCTCTCTTCGATGAAAGAAGACCTAGCTGGAAGTGTGAAGTTTATTTTCCAGCCAGCCGAAGAAGGAGCACCCCGAGGAGAAGAAGGCGGTGCCGAGCTCATGGTAGTCGAAGGGGTCCTGGATAATCCTGAAGTTGATGTTATCTTCGGATTGCATGTTTGGTCATTGGCGGAGGTCGGGACCCTCAACTATCGTCCCGGGGCCATCATGGCCGGGGCCGACGGCCTGCGTATTTCGGTCAAGGGCAAGCAAACGCACGGGTCCACACCCTGGACAGGCGTCGACCCGATTACTGTCGCTGCGCAGATTATCATTGGCCTGCAGACAATCATCAGCAGACAGACAGAGCTGACGGAAGAAGCAGCGGTGATAACCATTGGGAGCATTCATGGCGGAGTCAGAAGCAATATTATTCCCGAGGAGGTCGAGATGGTCGGCACGATCCGGACGCTCGACACGGACATGCGGGAGAAGATTCACGAAAAGATACGGCTGACCGCAACCAAGATTGCCGAAAGTGCCGGGGCGACAGCCGACGTTCGTATTAGCACAGGCTATCCTGTGACGTTAAACGATCCTGAACTTACTGCCAGTATGCTACCTTCGCTGGAAGCAGCGGCAGGCGCCGAAAATGTCAAGGTGATAAAGGCAATAACCGGTGCCGAGGACTTCTCATTCTTCCAGCGGCTGGTTCCGGGTATGTATTTCTTCCTGGGCGCAATGCCAAAAGGTAAAAAAGTAGAGGCCGCCGCGCCGCACCATAGTCCGGATTTCTATATCGATGAAAGCAGTCTGAAACTCGGTGTCAGAGCGCTGTCCTATCTGGCCCTGGATTACATGGACAAGCATGGAAGATAAGCTACGGCCCACTTACGGTCGCGGCTCTGTTTTTTGGCAATCGCATATATTTTCTTTGACTCTCGACAGTATATTTGGTTTGACTACAGATATGAATGGCACCCAGTCGATATAAAAATCGATTGGGTGTCTTTTTGCAGGTTGCGCAAATGGCGGAAATCTTCAAAAAACGAATAATCAAATTGCTAAAGCACGCCGATTACGAACCAATAAAACTCGCACAATTGGCCAAGGCATTAGGCGTAAGCTCGGAAGATTATCAACAGTTTAAAGAGGCCTTCGACCAGCTGCGTCAGGCCGGACACGTCGTGATAGGCGGAAAGAATTTGGTCAGCCTGCCCTCTTTAGCCGGTCAAATCGTAGGAACATTCAGAGCAAACCCCAAAGGGTTCGGCTTCATAACACCTCTTGAACCCAATTCGCACGGTGATTTGTTCATACCGCCGGACGCGACGGCCGATGCAATGACCGGTGACATCGTTATCGCAAAAGTCAAAAGGAAAGGTAAACGCGGGGGGCAGATGCAGTACACCGGCGAAATAATCGAGGTCCTTGAACGTGCACAAAATAGATTCGTCGGACTTTTACTGAAACACCCTGAAGGATGGATTGTTCAGCCGGACGGGAGAAGTTTTTTCGAGCCGATTTCTGTTGACGACGTCGGCGCTAAAGGAGCCAAAGAAAAGGACAAAGTTGTAGTCGAAATACTTTCCTGGCCGACAGAAAAATATCTGGCGCGCGGCGTAATCATTGAGGTGCTCGGCAAAGCGGGACGTTATGAAACAGAAATAAAATCGATTATCCGCCGGTATCACCTGCCGGGCGAATTCGATGCCGACTGTCTCGAGCAGGCGCGCCAGGCCGCCGCTGAATTTAATCACGAGCAACTCGGCACGCGAGACGACATCACGGATAAAGTGGTCATAACCATTGACCCGCCGGATGCAAAAGACTTTGACGATGCGATAAGCCTCGAAAAGAATCCTGACGACAACTGGGTACTGGGTGTTCACATCGCCGATGTCAGTTTCTTTGTCGCGCAGGGTTCACCGCTGGATACCGAAGCAAGAACTCGCGGAAATAGCGTCTATCTGCCCGGCAAGACAGTTCCGATGCTGCCGGAGATTTTGAGTAACGGCATCTGCAGTCTCCAGCCGGACCAAAAGCGCCTTTGCAAAAGCGTGTATCTGACTTATGACCAGCAGGGCAATGTGCTGTCCCGCAGCTTCGCCAACTCGGTTATCCGCTCAACACAGCGTTTGACTTACCAACAGGCAGACAGGATTTTGAAAGGCCACACCAAGGACACCGGGCCCGAAGTCATTGAGCTGTTAAAAAATATGGAGACGCTCAGCCGCCTTATTGAAAAACGACGAACGAAAAATGGAATGATACATCTGGATTTACCGGAGACGGAATTGGTAATGGATGAATCAGGGTGGGTCGTGGACGCACACCCGGCGGACGACAGCTATCCGCATACGATAATCGAGATGTTTATGGTCGAGGCCAACGAGGCCGTGGCCTCACTTATCGACCGGCTCAACGTCGGCTTTATCCGGCGGATTCATCCGGAGCCAGACCCCTTAAGTATGAAGAATCTCGCCAAGCTCGTCAGAGCATTCGGCTTTAGTCTTCCGCGGACCCCGGACCGCACGGCCATACAGGATTTATTGGCTGCCGTCGAAGGGCGTGATTGTTCGTTTGCTGTGAACCTCGCCGTGCTGCGAAGTTTCGAAAAGGCTCAGTATGCACCGCTGCATATTGGGCATTTCGCGCTGGCTTCGACCCATTACTGCCACTTTACCAGCCCCATCCGCCGATATGCCGATTTGCTTGTCCATCGCCTTCTGGAATGCTACCTGCAGAAGCGTGCGGATTCGGCAAGGGACATCTCAGCTGAGCTGGACCTGGCCGAGATTGGCAAACACATTACCTTCACCGAGCAGCGGGCCGAGGACGCTGAAAAAGAACTAACGACGGTGCTGACATTGCAAATGCTGAGCAAAAGAATCGGCGAGGAGCTCGACTGCGTCGTTACGGGTCTGGCAGGCTTCGGTGTATTTGTGCAGTCGCGGAAGTTCGGCATTGAAGGTCTTATCCAGATGACCGATTTAGGGCCGGACCAGTGGAAATACAACTCGAGGGCCCACTGCATCACCGGGCAACGCTCCGGACGCAGTATTCGTCTGGGCCAATCGATAAAAGTGCGCATAGACTCAGTAAACGTCCCCGCCCGACAGTTAAATGTTGCCCCTGTCGAACAACTTGTTAACGCCGCCAAACAAGCAAAGAAAAGGAAAACAACAAAAAAATCTAAAAGAGGGAAGCGAAAAACTAATCGCTAAACCTGATACTCGATGCTCGATACTCGATGTGAATTCATGTTTCTTGACATTTTGCGGCAATTTTGCTAAATACTTATTTCGTAGATCGTGGTTCGTGGTTTGTGATTCGAAGACCAGGAGTCCTCCTGAGTACTGAATGAAAGTCAAAAGCTATAAAGAGTTAAAGGTCTGGAGGAAGGGGGTAGAAATCGTCGACCGCATATACGAAATTACGGAAGACTTTCCACAAAAGGAATTATACGTACTTACCTCCCAAATGCAAAGGTCAGCGATTAGTATACCGTCAAACATTGCTGAAGGCTTTGCCAGAGGCCATACTGCTGAATACAGACAATTCCTGCGTACGGCCTTAGGCTCGTGTGCAGAGCTCGATACTCAATTGATAATTGCTCATAAAAGAAATTACACTACTAAGACGGAGATAATAAATCTTCAGGAAGATTTAGACCACGAAAGCAGAATGATAATGAACTTAATAAAGAGCTTAGGTAAAAACCCAAAACCTTAGACTGCGAACCACGAATCACGAACCACTATACACGATTTACGGAGTAAAAAATGAGAGCATCTGATATGAGAAAAGGCCAGACCGTTAAGATCGATGGCAAGCTTTATTCGATTGTCGATTATCAGCACGTCAAATTAGGCAAAGGCGGCGCGGTCTATCAGACAAAGCTAAAAAGCCTGACCGATGGCTCGATTCAAAATGTTCGCCTGCGCGCAGAAGAAACCGTCGAAGAAGCCTACCTGGATAAGCGAACATACGAATACCTGTATTCAGCCGGACGCGAACATGTCCTGATGGATACTACAACTTATGAGCAAATGAGTCTCGATGATGATGCATTCGGCGATGGCCCGAAATACCTAAGACCAAATACACAAGTGCAGGTCAGTATGTACCAGGGCAGGCTCATTGGGATTACTCTGCCTAACACGGTCGACCTGGAGGTTACCAACACACCACCGGAGATTAGAGGCGCCACAGCCACGAGTCAAAACAAGCCCGCAACGCTCGAAACGGGCCTGGTCGTGCAAGTACCACCGTTCATTAAAGCCGGTGATGTTATCCGCGTCGATACCCGAAGGGGGGAGTATGTAACACGAGTGAAAGAATAACGAAAAGTAAAATTCGAAATCCGAAGCACGAAATCCTAAACAAATTCATATGACCAAAATATAAAATCCAAAATAGAGCGTTTTGGACATTTGAAATTCGACATTGTTTCGGATTTCGATATTCGTATTTTTGATTGCGATGGTTAGTAAAGTAAGCAGAATTCTCTTGAAGGTTTTCGGTTCCCGCAACGAGCGGTTGGTAAAGGCCTATTCAGCAATCGCTCAGGAAGCAGGCGAATTCGAAGAGCAAATAAAGAAGCTCGACGGCCAGGCCCTTAAGGCAAAAACCGATCAATTCAAAGCCGCCTTAAAAGCCGGGACCAGACCGGAGAATATCCTGCCGGAGGCGTTCGCTGTCGTTCGCGAGGCGGCAAGACGAAATGTCGGTATGCGGCATTTCGACGTGCAGCTTATTGGGGGCAAAGTACTCTACGAGGGCAAGGTCACCGAAATGGCTACCGGCGAAGGCAAAACCTTAGCAGCAACACTGGCAGCATACCTCGTCTATTTAACCGGAAGAAAAGTCCATATAGTCACGGTCAACGACTACCTGGCCAAGCGAGACGCAGAATGGATGGGGCCGATCTACCGGGCTCTGGGGCTGACCGTAGGTGCAATCCAGGCGGATATGGATACCAGCGGTCCCGAGCGGAAAAGCCAGTATGATTGTGATATAACCTACGGCACAAATAACGAATTCGGCTTCGATTATCTTCGCGACAATATGAAAACGTCACTCGATCAAATGGTCCAGAGCGAGCGGCAATATGCCATAATCGACGAAGTAGATTCAATTCTAATTGATGAAGCCAGGACGCCTTTGATTATATCCGGCCCGGCTTTCGATGATGTCACCAGATATAAAAAAGCAGACCAGGTAACAAGGAAGCTGATTAGCCTGCACAGCAGCTACGACCGTACGAAAAGACAAATCGATTCTGCCGAGCGAGCGATAGCCAGCGCCCAGGGCGAGCTGGCAGAGGCAAAAAAGGATAAGGACAACAAGCGAATCGAAAACGCCCAGAAGGCACTCGAGACAAGCCAGGCAGAATTGCAGAGCGCCCAAATCAGGCTAAGTGGGGCCACCCAATATTACGAAGTTGAATACGACAGAAAGGCAGTGCATCTTACGCATGAAGGAGTTGGAGCCGCTCAGGAGATAGCCGGAGTAGGCTCATTCTTCACCGGGTCAAATATGGATTGGCCCCATCTTCTGGAGCAGAGCCTGCGTGCCCACGTGACCTTCGAAAAAGAAAAAGACTACGTCGTTATGGACGGCAAGGTCATTATTGTTGACGAATTTACCGGCCGATTGATGCACGGCCGACAGTGGTCCGACGGACTTCATCAAGCGGTCGAGGCAAAAGAAGCAGTTACCGTAAAAGAGGAAACTCAAACACTGGCCACTATCACGCTGCAGAATTTTTTCAAACTCTACGACCAGACAGCAGGTATGACCGGCACGGCCGCCACCGAAGCCGAAGAATTTATGAATATCTACAAGCTCGACGTTGTTGTAATACCAACCAACGAGCCGTGCATCCGAGACGACCGTGAGGACGTAATATACAAGTCGATGGGCGAAAAGTTTGACGCGATAGTAGAAGAGATAAACGACATTAGTTTATCCGGCCGGCCGCTGCTTGTGGGCACAACCAGCGTAGAAAAGAACGAGGCACTTTCGGCTGCTCTTACAAAAAAATTCGGGCTCGAACATGAGCTCCTCAATGCCAAGCACCACGAACGCGAAGCTGCTATTGTTGCCAAAGCCGGCCAGCAGCACAAAGGCCGGGACGGCCGAATGCGAGGCAACATAACAGTCGCAACAAATATGGCAGGCAGGGGCACGGACATTGTACTCGGCCCGGGCGTAGCTGAAATCGGCGGATTGCATGTACTCGGCACCGAACGACACGAGGCCAGAAGAATCGATAATCAGCTCCGAGGCCGAGCAGGCAGACAAGGTGACGCCGGCTCCAGTATGTTTTTCCTGAGCTTCGACGACGACCTGATGCTAATCTTTGCGCCGGAGTGGACCGTCAAGGCACTTTCATGGATCGGCTGGGAAGAAGGACAACCAATCTATCATAGGCGCATAAGCAAAGGCATCGAAAAGGCACAAAAGAAAGTTGAAGAACGAAACTTCGAGATACGAAAGAGCTTGCTCGAATATGATGAGGTAATGGACTACCAGCGAAAAATCTTTTATTCACGCAGACGAGAAATCTTAGCTGGAAAAGGACTAAAAAACATTATTCAGGAGATGATTGACGCCGCTATCACGAAGAACTGTGATACGATTCTTAACAAAGACTATCCTCTCAACTGCATTATCGAATGGGCCAGAACGAATTTCGGTGCTGATTTAAGGGCCTCCGATATTGCCGGTATTAAGACAGACGAAATTGAGAGACTAATAAAACAGCAGGCAAAAGACAACGCCGCCAATAATATATCGCTTTCTATGGGGGAATACTTAGAAGACTACAGCGACCCGCGAAGCTGGGATATCGCCGGGCTGTGCAAATGGGCTATGAGCGCTTTTCGAGTTAGTCTCAGTCCCGGCAAAATCAAACATCAATCGCCGGAAGAAATCGAAGAGCAGTTGATTTTGGCTGCCGCAGAGCAAATTGATAAAAAGGATTGCTCACAACTAATCGAATTCCTGAAGGATGATTTCGGCGTCCGGACGTTTGCCGAATGGGCGCGAGCCAAATTCGATATAAAACTGGATGTTGGCGAACTGGCGAACCTCAATGCCTCACAAATCCGTCAGCAGCTTGTCAAAAAAACCGCAGCCAAATACAAACAAAAAGAAATTGAGTATCCTGTCGAATTTGCAATGAATATGGTTTATGGGCCGCAAGGTCCCAACATA
>CAYGBH010000156.1:0-8754 GCA_964348055.1 uncultured Pirellulales bacterium | reverse complement strand
GGTCCGCATTTGACCCTGCTCCATCCCGGGACTCGGCACATCGGATGCCTCTGGAGGGACTGGCTGGGTCGTCGCGAATCAGCAGCACCAGGGCATTGCCGGTGGCCCAACCGTCCTGGTTAACTATCTCCTGGATGATAGGGGCGATGTCCGAGGTCTGGTGTTTTGCATGTACCACAGTCCAATCTGCCGGAACCCACACCACCTGCGCTGCCGTTCTGGGCCTGCTGGAAACATCCGCACCTGAACGAAATGTAACGGCATCCGGACTAAGCTGGCCCTCGATAAGAAGATTAACGGGGTCTGTGCCGTTCTTTGTCTCATCGACGTCGAACCGCACCCACGCCTCCAAGATGGCCGAGCCCTTCGGAATATCGATATCCTCAAAGCGGAGACCTGTTATTTGCTCATCGGTGGGCGGTGTACCCTCGTCTTCATAGGGCATCTCCAGGTCGCTGTCATCGGCACTGCCTAAACCGCCGCCGACGTCCTGCTGCCTATCATCAGAACTATTGTTGATCTGGCGCTCTATCACAACAATGCCAAAGACCACATTTGTACCGGCCAGAACCAGTACCAAAATAAAGGAAGTTAAGAAAAGCAATTTCTTAGACATAATATTCCTCCATCAAAAAAAGTGACCATTCAGGCTATTAGGCTGTCAGGCCCCTAAGGGGTGGGCATCAGGTTATGAGGTTAGTTTTTCCTGATACCCTAATACCCTGTCTTCTGTTTATACCAAATTAGCTACCTCGGCGTCAAGGAGAATTTGTGCAAAACCGCCATTTCTCAAGACTAAGCAGCCGTTCAAAAATCGCCCACGGGCCAGCCAGAGGCGGGCATGGTCACAGCCGGCTTCGCCGGCCTGTAGTGGTACTTGACACTCTTGGGCTTGATTTCTCCAAGGCAATTTTGTAACTTAGTCAGTATACATCGTGAATCGTGGATCGAGCCGCGAGCGACGAGGGCCGAACAACAAGAAAGGAATTATGAGCGCCGAAATAATCACCATCCTGGATTTTGGCAGCCAGTACAGTCAGTTGATAGCACGCCGCGTTCGCGAACAGAACGTTTACTCCCGAATCTGCCGGGCAGATATAACAGCAGAGGCACTATCACAGTTAGGTGTCAGGGGATTGATATTGTCCGGGGGGCCGGCAAGTGTCAGAGACAGCGACGCGCCAAGATGTGATGAGAAAATCTTTGAGCTGGGCGTGCCGATTTTGGGTATCTGCTACGGAATGCAATTAGGCTGTCAGATTTTAGGTGCGAAAATCGTTGCCGCCCAAAGACGTGAGTATGGGCGAATAAATCTGTCTATTCTTGAGGAACCCCGCAAGGCGGGAATCCAAAAGGGTGATTTGTTTGCAAATATGCCGGATTCAACCACGGCCTGGGCCAGCCATGGTGACCAGATTGCCGATTTAGGCAACGGCTTCGTCATATTAGCAACAACCGATACCTGCCCATTTGCCGCGGTCAGACATAAAGAAAAAAAGTTTTTCGGCGTTCAGTTCCATCCTGAAGTCTCACATACACCCAAAGGATCGCTGATTTTGAAGAATTTCCTCTACGATATTTGCGGCTGCAGCGGCGACTGGAAGATGAGTGACTTCGTTAGCGAGACGACCGAAGCGGTTCGCCGCCAGGTAGGTAACGCTAAAGTGATATGCGGCCTGAGCGGTGGGGTCGATTCGTCGGTTGTAGCTTCGTTGGTTCACAAGGCTATAGGCGACAACCTCGTCTGTATTTTCGTTGACAACGGCCTACTGCGAAAGAACGAACGCGAAAATGTCGTCTCAACCTTCCGGAACCATTTCCATATGGATTTGAGAGTTGTTGATTGGTCCAGACATTTTTTGGCAGGGCTGGCTGGTATAGCCGACCCCCAGCAAAAACGCAAGATAATCGGCTCTGAGTTTATCAAGGCTTTTAAGTCCGAGGCCTTGAAGATTCCCAATGCGAAATTTCTTGCCCAAGGAACGCTTTATCCCGACATTATAGAGTCGGGTTCTACAGACGGCAATCCAGCGGCAAACATTAAGCTGCATCACAACGTGGGAGCACTACCGAGGGAGCTGGGATTTGAGCTTATTGAGCCCCTGCGGGACTTGTTTAAGGACGAGGTGCGGGTTGTCGGCGAGTATCTGGGACTGCCCGAGGATATTGTCTGGCGGCATCCTTTCCCCGGGCCAGGACTAGCTGTGAGGATAATCGGAGAGGTTACACCCGAAAGACTGGAAATTCTGCGAGCTGCTGATGAAATTTTGATAGATGAGATAAAGTCGGCAGGGCTGTATCGAAAGGTATCGCAGGCCTTGGCAGTGCTCCTGCCCATCTCAACAGTCGGTGTGATGGGAGATGAACGAAGCTATGAGAACGTTGTCGCTATTCGCGCAGTTGAGACTTTTGACTTTATGACCGCTGATTTTTCACGAATACCCCATGAAGTGCTTGGCATGATATCCAACAGGATTATAAATGAAGTCAGGGGTGTTAATCGGGTCGTTTATGATATATCGAGCAAGCCGCCAGCGACAATTGAATGGGAATAGTATCTCGATTCTCGATGCTCGTCGAGTATCGAGTATCCGGCATCGAGGAAGTTACTTGATGCCGGAATGATAACTTTGCAGTGACCTTACAGCGGCCGCGCCGTTTCGACGGGCGGCGATGCCCTTTGCGGCAGCGGCAGCAGCGGCGGTTGTTGTAATATAAGGGACTTTGTACCTAACTGCAGCCTTGCGGATGTAGGAATCATCGTATTTACCTATCTTGCCTGCGGGGGTATTGATGATAAGTTGAATCTCGCCGTTCTTTATGGCGTCTACTATATTGGGTCTGCCCTCGTGCATCTTGAGGATATGCTCGGTTTCGAGGCCATTATCTACGAGGAAGCGATGGGTTCCTTCAGTTGTTTTGATTTTGAAGCCGAGGTCCTGGAACTCTTTCGCAACTTTGAGCGCGGCTTGTTTATCCCTGTCGGTTACGGTTATCAGAACAGCACCTTCAGTGGGCAGATGCTGGTTTGCGGCCTGCTGAGATTTGAAGAAAGCGAGCGGGAAAGAATCGGCCAAGCCCAGCACTTCACCGGTGGAGCGCATCTCCGGCCCAAGAACTGGATCGACCTCGGGGAACATATTGAATGGAAAGACAGCCTCCTTTACACCAAAGTGAGGAATCAAACGATGTTTTATACCGAGGTCTGAAAGTTTTTTGCCGAGCATAAGCTGGACGGCGAGGCGGGCCATCGAGATACCGCATACCTTGGAGACAAGCGGAACGGTGCGGGAGGCGCGGGGATTGGCTTCAAGAATATAGACGGCATCATTTGCTATAGCGTATTGAATGTTCATAAGGCCTACGACGTTCAACTCTATTGCAATTTTTCTGGTATATTCGCAAATAGTGTCAATATGTTTTTGGGGTATGCTCACCGGCGGAAGGACACAGGCCGAGTCACCAGAGTGTATGCCGGCCAACTCAATGTGTTCCATAACCGCCGGGACAAAGGCATCGGTGCCATCGGCAATAGCATCGGCCTCAGCTTCTATGGCGTTTTCGAGGAACTTGTCAATAAGAATGGGCCTTTGGGGCGAGACCTCCACAGCCGCAGCGACATAGTGTTTGAGCATATCTTCGTCGTGGACTACTTCCATAGCACGTCCACCGAGAACATAGGACGGTCTTACCATTAAGGGATAGCCGATTCGCTCGGCAATAGCAAGGGCTTCTTCGGGGCTGCTGGCCATGCCCGATTCGGGCTGAGGGATGCCGAGCTTTCTCATCTTTGCACGGAAACGGTCACGGTCCTCAGCCAAATCTATTGTTTCAGGTGATGTCCCGATTATGCGAACGCCGGCCTGGGCCAGTTCGTTGGCGATATTAAGTGGCGTCTGGCCTCCGAACTGCACTATCACACCTTCAGGCTTTTCCTTCTCATAGATGCTCAGTACATCCTCAACAGTGAGCGGCTCGAAGTAGAGCTTGTCGGAGGTGTCGTAATCTGTTGAGACTGTCTCAGGGTTGCAGTTGACCATAATCGACTCGTATCCTTCGTCCCGCAAGGTAAAGGCGGCGTGAACGCAGCAGTAGTCAAACTCGATTCCCTGGCCTATGCGGTTGGGGCCCCCACCTAAAACC
Source organism: uncultured Pirellulales bacterium (assembly GCA_964348055.1). Taxonomy (GTDB): domain Bacteria; phylum Planctomycetota; class Phycisphaerae; order Sedimentisphaerales; family Anaerobacaceae; genus JAUXAL01. The sequence continues at coordinate 4,611 of CAYGBH010000156.1, read as the reverse complement.
ATTATCTTGCGTTTTTTGCTGACCTGAACCTTGTCCGGGGCGTTATAGGTGGAAAAATAATATGCGGCGTTCTCGACACCACTTACGGGAACGGGCTCCCATCCTTCAGCCATGCCTAACGAAGTGCGGCGCTGGCGGATTTGGGGTTCCGGGATGCCAAGTATTTTAGAGAGGTATCGGTCAGCAAAACCGTCTTTTTTCGCCTGGATTAGTAGCTTGTCAGGCGGCGTTTTGCCTTTGTATTTTAGAATCTTCTTCTCCAACTCGACAAGCTCAGCCATCTGTTTGATAAAGTATCGCTTGATGCGGGTCTTCTCGTAAAGCGCCTCCACGTCGGCGCCTTTGCGGAGAGCCTCGTACATAATGAACTGTCGCTCACTTGAGGGCACGCTTAAAAGGTTCAGCAACTCCTCGAGAGAGAGCTTGTTAAAATTCTTTGCGAAGCCGAGACCGTATCGGCCGGTCTCAAGAGAGCGAATGGACTTTTGAAAGGCCTCTTTGTAATTTTTGCCGATGCTCATCACCTCGCCGACAGCCCGCATTTGTGTGCCGAGCTTGTCCTCGACGCCTTTGAATTTTTCAAAAGCCCACTTGGAGAATTTAACCACAACATAATCGCCAGAGGGAGTGTATTTTTCGAGCGTGCCGTCCCGCCAGTATGGTATCTCGTCGAGTGTAAGCCCCCCGGCGAGCAATGAAGAAACAAAGGCTATTGGAAAACCGGTAGCTTTTGAAGCAAGTGCTGATGAGCGCGATGTTCTTGGGTTGATTTCGATTACGACCACCCGGCTGGTATCGGGGTCGTGAGCAAACTGGATGTTAGTGCCGCCTATAACCTCGATGGCATCGACAATGTCGTACGAGTATTTTTGAAGGCGTTTCTGCAATTCCGGGTCAATAGTGAGCATTGGAGCGGTGCAGTATGAATCTCCGGTGTGGACACCCATCGGGTCCACATTCTCAATGAAGCAGACGGTTATCTTCTGGCCCTTTGCGTCGCGGACTACTTCGAGCTCTAATTCCTCCCATCCGAGGACAGATTCTTCGACCAGGATTTGGTGGACGAGGCTTATGGAAAGGCCGCGACTGGCGACGGTGCGCAGTTCTTCGACATTAAACACTGCACCACCACCGGTACCGCCCATCGTATAGGCGGGACGGATGACGACTGGGTAGCCAAGCTCATCAGCAATCTTTTCTGCCTCTTCTACGCTAAAGGCCAACTTGCTTTTTGGCATCTCAATACCCAGGCGGTTCATTGTTTCTTTGAAGACACCCCGGTCCTCACCCCGCTCAATAGCATCCACCTGAACGCCAATTACTTTGACGCCGTATTTTTCAAGCACGCCAGCGCGAGCAAGTTCGGAGGCCAGATTAAGTCCGCTCTGACCGCCAAGATTGGGCAACAGGGCATCTGGCCGCTCATTTTCAACGATTTTTTTCATACTCTGCAGATTGAGCGGCTCGATGTAGGTTATGTCGGCCAAACCGGGGTCGGTCATGATCGTTGCCGGGTTGGAATTGACCAGCACTATCTCGTAGCCCAGCTTGCGAAGAGCCTTGCAGGCTTGGGTACCCGAGTAGTCGAACTCGCAGGCCTGGCCAATGATGATAGGGCCGGAGCCGATTATCATAACCTTTTTTATATCCTTTCGTTTTGGCATACAAACTTCTCCTATGCGGCATCTCCGATTTATAAAGGTGAGCCTGTCTGTTTTGGAGCTGCATTAGACAACATAAAGTTAGAACTGTCAAATAAGAAAGCTTTATAACCCAAGTAAGCAGAAATGATTTGCCGGTGTTTCCCGATGCCGGCCCGCCGCCCTGCTTTTTGGGAACCGCGGGGGCAGGCAGCGCCGGCCTTGAACAAATCCGCTCTCGTGCTTCGTAGCAAGCTACTTCGCAGAGTAGCATTGGCAGGTCTTAGCTACGACAACGGAGAAGTTTAAAAGCATCTTCCCCGCCGTTTATCAGATGAATCAACGGCTGAGGTCTGTCAACACCTTCAATGAACTTCGGCCGAGCCGCCCACGGCGTAACGCTCAATACACCCGTCAAATCCATCCAGTGCTGCAGCCGGGCTGGCGGCAAATCCCAGGTCATATGGAAGTGGTTGGCGGGCGGATATTGCTTATACTCGACCATACTGGCGTATTTCGGCACGACAAACGTATGCGGCCATGTGGGAGTTGTCAGATTACACATGCCTACAGCAAGTTTTTTCGGCACTTCAGTCGTATGGGCCTGGTCCCAGACCATACTGAACAATCCGTTGGCACTGCTGTAAGTGCATCGAGCCGCGATGCCTTCGATTCCACCCGGCGTCATAAACATAACTGAATTTCCGCCGCCGGGGAAGTAGGATTCATCCGCCAGAGGCATTCCAACGCCATCCATAATTCTTTTTATAGATGCTCCGGGCTCCGCCGCCCAATCAAATGAGGCACTGCCGGAATTGTCTCCATCTACTAAACCTTTGCAGCAGTAGTCTGCTTTTTTATCCAGCGATTTGATACCGATTTTCTTGGCCAGTTCTTCGATTTCCCATGCTTCCCAGACTTTTCTAAAGTCCATAAACAGGGGTGGATTTCCGCCGCTCAAATACGTCATAAACAGCATTGTCAAAAGTCCCTGCACGTCAGCCTCGGTGGCATATGGCAGTGGAGCCTTACGGCCGTTATGGTCGAATGTGCTGTTAAAGAAAGACTCAGCCACATCGGCAACCGGCAGCGGAATGCCGCGCGGGTCGCTGCCCCACTCCAATTGGCTCATAAAACCACCGCCGACCGCATTTAAATCCGCCATCAGGTCACGAATGATTAAGTACATGGCCAAACTCACATTAAATCGCTCGCTGTCCGCTTCGTTACGCAGCTCCAGCCGTTTGCCGACGTACCTGTTAATCCAGCGCCGTAAGGCCTTGAGCTCGTTTTCGTTATAAGCCTTTTTGTTCAGCATATCAGCCAGGAGCTTCATGTCCAGGCGTGTGATTTCAAGGCCGAAGGTATTCCTCGTAGGGATTACATGGGCCAGAGCTGTCTCCATTCCCATCGAGTCGTGGCCCAAAATCACAACTCTTCTGCCCCGCAAGGCGACGGTGGTTTCTGCAGCGTAGCACCAGTCAATGAGATTTTTGGCCGTCTCTTCGGTCATCTTCGGGTCTATTCCGGCATCCGGCCAGGTGCCGACGTTTAAGGCGACCAGCCGCCCGTACTGGCTGATTGCTCCGTTGAGCGCGTGGGCGTAGACCACGCCGGGCTTGGGACCACTATTGCCGCAGGTAATGTTTATGGGCGTGTTTGGTGGAAATTGCTGCAGTAACGAGATAGTAGTAAGCTGCGGGAACGCCCAGGTATCCGGTACACATACCAAGATATCCACGCCGGCCTTGCGGAACTGCTGGGCAACGATGTCGGCCTGTGCTTCGCCATCTATTAACACGGTAGAATAGACCACGGGAACAGGTGTCTTATCCGGTAGAACAACAGAACCACTGATAACGTCAGCGGCCATCTTCGCAATGTTCTGGCAGCGAGTTCGACTGGCCTGGTCGATACGCGGGTCACTGGTGGCAAAAACACCGATAACAGGAGCTTTTGGCGTCGCCTTCCTTATATTTGGCAGACGTTTTGCTTCAACTTTTCTTGCCATTTCAGATACTCCTTCCAAGGCCGGAAGCCCGAGATTTCGACTTTCAATTTTCAAATGTGGACGTATCTTCCAACACTCTTCTTACAAAGTCCAGAAACTGAGCTGCGTATGCACCGTTAGCGACTTTGTGGTCCACCGAGAGAGTCATATTCATTAACTTTCGCACCACGATATCGCCGTCGTTCGGCCCGCTGCCCCGACTTGCGTCGGGAGACGCAGGGGCAGGCACGCAGGTGTCGGTTATCCGCCCGATGCCTAATATGCTGCACTGGCCGGGCACAACAATCGGGATGAAGTTGTCTATTCCTAAGGCGCCGAGGTTACTGACGGTGATACAGCCACCCTCCAAATCTGCGGGAGCCAGTTTGTTGCTTCGGGCCCTTTCAATCAGGGCCTTACTGTCGCGCGCAATCTGCTTGACATCCTTTTTATTTACGTCCTTGAGAATCGGCGCAACCAGCCCGCCGGGCACGGAAATAGCCAGGCCGATGTTGATTGCCTCAGCCAACCGGATAGCCTCACCGGCTAACTGCCCTGTCATAATCGGATATTTTTCCAGTCCTGTCGCAACGGCCTTGATAATAAAATCGTTATAGGAGATTTTTACATCGCTGGTTTCGTTCAACTTTGTTCGCAGCCCCACCAGGTCGGTAACATCCGCTTTTACGGTCAGATAGAAGCACGGTATCTCGCGTTTTGACCTGAGCATCCTTTCCGCGGTTATTTTCTGGATTCTGCTGAGCGGTATGGTTGCACCCAGTTTTATCTCTGCCGGCTCTGCCGGCGCCGCTGGTTTCGCAGCGGCAGCTTCTTTGACATCCTGCTCGGTAATTTTGCCGCCAGCGCCCGTGCCAGCAACCGTTGCCAGATCGACTCCGAGCTCACCCGCCAGTTTTTTTGCTCGTGGTGACGCCATAATTTTTCGTCCCTCGTCCCTCGTCGCTCGTGTCTCGACAGATG
>CAYGBH010000155.1:0-8809 GCA_964348055.1 uncultured Pirellulales bacterium | reverse complement strand
AACATACTGAAGATATCTTCGAAGTTCATTCGGGAGAAGTCGTGCAGACCGGCTCCGCGGAGACCTTCGTGTCCGAACTGGTCGTAACGCTGCCGCTTGTTGGGATCGCTCAAGACTTCGTAGGCCTCAGCGCATTCTTTGAACCTGGCCTCGGCTTCTTTATCATCCGGGTTCTTATCCGGATGATACTTCATCGCCATACGCCGGTATGCGCGTTTTATCTCGTCGGCGGAGGCGTTCTTGCTTACGCCCAAGACCTTGTAGTAGTCTCGTTTAGCCATAATATCTTAGAGTGAGCTACAGGGCCTAAAGTGACAGCAAAGCTGTCATTCTGAGTGAAGCGAAGAATCTCATCATTCGCAGGCCGGATCCTTCGGCTTCGCCTCAGGATGACACGTAAGTGTCACTTTAGGCACTTGAAACTGCCTATCTTATCGATCCGGGTATTGGCTCTTCGTCTTTGTCCTTGTCTTTTAACTCTGTTACCAGCACATTAGTAGTTAACATCAGTCCTGCTACAGAGGCGGCCATTTCCAATGCGGTTCTGGCAACTTTTGCAGGGTCGATAATTCCGGCTTTGAACATATCAACGAACTGGCCGGTATTGGCGTCGTAGCCGACATTCTTGCTCTTTTCGAGTTTTTCAAGAAGCTGAGCAACAACCACATCGCCCTGGTCGCCGGAGTTGGCCACGATCTGCGCCGTTGGCGCTTTGAGCGTATTTATCACAATGTCAAATCCTATTTTTTCATCGCCTTTTGCTTTTGCTCTGGCTTTTTGCACTTCTGGTATGGCACGCAGGAACACAATACCTCCGCCGGCGACAACGCCTTCCTCGATTGCCGCCCTTGTCGCGTGCAGTGCATCTTCCAGAAGGTCCTTGCGCTCCTTCATTTCTGTTTCGGTTGCGGCGCCCGCTTTGATAACGGCGACCCCACCGGTCAGTTTTGCCAGTCGTTCCTGTAATTTTTCACGGTCATAGTCGCTGGTTGTCTTCTGGATTTGATTGCGGATTTGGTCACAACGAGCGGTAACGTCTTTCTTTTTGCCGGCGCCCTCGATTATTGTCGTTGTTTCCTTGTCCACAACGATTTTTTTGGCCTGGCCCAATTGTGAAAGCTCTATGCTTTCGAGCTTGATGCCCAAATCTTCTGTTATCACCTGCGCGCCGGTCGAGATACCTATATCGGCTAACATTGCTTTCCTGCGGTCGCCGAAGCCGGGAGCCTTGACCGCACAGGTTTTCAAGACGCCTTGCAGCCGGTTAATAACCAGTGCGGCCAGTGCCTCGCCCTCGACGTCTTCTGCGATGACCAATAGGGGCCTGCCCACTTGAGCGACTTTTTCGAGCAGCGGAATAAGGTCGCGAATGTTCGATATTTTCTTTTCGTGCAGCAGGATATAGGCGTCTTCAAGTACCGCTTCCAGGGTATCGGCGTTGGTCATAAAGTATGGTGATATGTAGCCTTTGTCGAACTGCATGCCTTCGACGACATTGAGCTCGCTTTGCATTGCCTTGCCTTCTTCGACCTCGATAACCCCTTCACTACCGACTTTGTCAATTGCATCAGCTAAGATTTCCCCGACTGATGGGTCGTTGTTCGCGCTGATAGTCGCTACCTTTGCAATGTCGCTATGGCCTTTTACCGGAACGCTGACCGATTTGATGAATTTGGTGACAACTTCTGCAGCTTTGCCGATTCCCCGCTGGATGGCCATCGGGTTTGCGCCGGCGGTTACGTGCCTTAGGCCCTCCGTGTAGATTTCCTGTGCCAGCACGGTTGAGGTTGTGGTTCCGTCACCGACAACGTCGGAGGTTTTGCTGGCGACCTCGTTGACCATCTTTGCGCCCATGTTTTTGAATGGTTCGGGCAGCTCGATTTCCTTGCTGACCGAGACGCCGTCCTTTGTTACCTTTGGAGAGCCCCAGCTTTTGTGCAGGATGACGTTTTTGCCGGTTGGTCCGAGAGTAACTTTCACCGCTTTAGCCAATTGTGACAGGCCGTCTTTGAGCTGTGTTCGTGCTATATCGTCAAACATTAATTGCTTTGCCATTTTCCATTACCTCTTCTATCTTTTACTAATTAGGTTTTTGTTTCCTAAGTCTATGAACGATGAACTATCAACTATGAAGCACTTTACCTTTCAACAATTCCCAGGATATCGCTTTCCTTCAGGATTACATATTTTTCCCCCTCGATTTCCACCTCGCTTCCTATGTATTTGGCATAGATAACATCGTCTTTTTTCTTTACAGACATTTTGCTTCGTTTGCCGTCATCAAGTAGTTTACCCGGTCCGGTGGCTATTACTTTACCGATCTGCGGTTTTTCTTTTGCAGTGTCCGGCAGGATGATACCGCCGATTGTTTTCTCTTGCGCTTCTGATTGTTTGATTACGACTCTATCATCCAGGGGTTTAAGTTTCATAACTGGCTCCTTATCTATTTTGGTTCTACTTTTTAATTCTCATTTGCCTTATTATGGAGTACAGGGTGGCACCCTCAAACTTGTTTGGGGGTGATAAAAACCGCTCAGTTTTTCTTCCTTACATCATACCACCCATACCTCCCATGCCGCCGCCCATGCCTGGGCCTCCGGGGCCTCCGGGCGGCATTTCTTCCTTTTCTTTCGGCTTTTCGGTAACGAGGCAATCGGTCGTCAGCAGCAGGCCGGCTATACTTGCGGCGTTTTGTAGAGCAATTCGGGTAACCTTTGCCGGGTCAAGTACACCAGCTTTGAGCAAGTCTTCGTATTTGTTGGTGTCGGCGTTGTAGCCGAAACCACCTTTGCCTTCAGCGACTTTGTTGACCACGAGATTTGGAGTTGCTCCGGCATTGTCGGCAATGTAGTAGCAGGGCGTTGAAAGCGCCTTTGCCAAAATATCGGCACCGGTTTGTTCATCGCCTTTAAGTTTTAGTTTCTTGACTGCATCGATACAGCGGATTAGCGCTACGCCTCCGCCCGGCACGATACCTTCATCGATGGCTGCTCTGGTGGCGTGGAGGGCATCTTCAATTCGGGCTTTTCTTTCTTTCATTTCCGCTTCACTTGCGGCGCCGACGTTGATTTGAGCGACGCCGCCGGTTAGTTTGGCCAGCCGCTCCTGTAGTTTCTCGCGGTCATAATCGCTGGTTGTAACTTCTATTTCGTCCTTTATTTGCTTGATTCTGCCGGCGATAGCTTCCTGGTCGCCTGCGCCTTCAATGATAATTGTATTGTCGTTATCGATGGTTACCTTTTTGGCCTGGCCGAGCTGTTTGACGCTGATGTTTTCCATTTCGATTCCCAGGTCTTTGAAAATCGGCTCGGCACCTGTCAGTATTGCTATATCCTGCAGCATTGCCTTTCTGCGGTCGCCGTAGCCGGGCGCCTTGACGGCTGCGACCTGCAGGACACCTTTTAGCTTGTTAACCACCAGCGTTGCTAATGCTTCGCTCTCAACGTCTTCTGCGATAATCAGCAACGGCTTTCTGGCCTTTGCGACCTTCTCCAGCAGTGGCACGAGCTTGGCTACATTGCTGATTTTCTCCTCGTAGACGAGCATGAACGGTTTCTCCAGCTCGCAGACCATATTCTCCATGTCGGTTGCGAAATGCGGCGAAAGATAGCCGCGGTCGAACTGCATCCCTTCGACAAACTCGACGGTTGTCTCAAAGCTTTTGCCCTCTTCAACGGTGATAACACCGTCCTTACCGACCCGCTGGAAGGCTTCAGCCATAATCTTTCCGATTTCTATGTCGTTATTAGCTGATACCGAGGCGATATTGATTATGTCGTCGGCTTTGGTGCTATCGATGGGCTTTGCCAGAGAGGCGAGCTTGTCTGTTACGACCTTGGCTGCCATTTGCATGCCGCGGTTGAGAGCCATAGCATCGGCGCCGGCTGCGAGATTTTTGTAGGCTTCTCTGAACAGTGCTTCGGTGAGCACGGTAGCGGTTGTTGTTCCATCGCCGGCGATTTTCGAGGTTTTGCTTGCTGCTTCTCTTACCAATTTTGCGCCGAGATTTTCGTTTTTGTCGATAAGGTCGATTTCTTCAGCAACGGTTACGCCGTCTTTGGTTACGGTTGGTCCACCCCAGCTTTTATCGATGACGGCGTTGCGGCCTCTTGGGCCAAGAGTTGGTTTTACGGCTGCAGCGAGTTTTTCCACGCCGGCCAGCAGTCCGGCTCTTGCATCAGATTCAAATGCCAATTCTTTAACTGCCATAATTGCTTGCCTCCTTAAACTTTCTGTCTTTTACAAGATTCAATCGTTAATTTTCGCCTATTTTATAATAAATCTGCAAAAGATATACCAGCTTTTGTGCAGCCAAAGGGCTATTTTGAGCTGTTTGCAGTAAGTAGTTTGTTGACAAGCAATTATGAAATGTAAAAATTGATGATGAGCTTAGCCAGGTTAGATTTAAGGGCCGAAAAAATGCCAATTTTGGCATTGAAATAGGCCGACCACGCCAAACTGACAGTGAACCGCCATCCTGATCGGGGCTAAGATCTCGATATCCCAAATGATTGATATCGCAGTTCCCTCAGGGTGGGGTATAAAAAAATGGACACGGATTGATGCAGCTATTTTAAGAACCGTAAAGATCAGAAAAGTCGCCGAGTAGATACCCGCCTACGCGAGTACAAGTTTTGTGTTTAAATTGTGGTTTTAGGTTACTGTGTCGCAAGAACCACTTGTGGCGCAGCTACAGCCGGTGAACCCTTATCGGTCTGAGCCACACGAGCAGCTCAAACAGCGCCGTTAAGAGTCAATAAATCACCTGTGATGCTATCTCATCAATGACTTCGACAACCTTATGAATAGGTAATGGCCAGATTCTTCTTATCTTCTCATTCTTGCCATTCGTCTTGCTGTGTGCCCCCCGGTGTTTCTTGAAAGCTTGGAGAAGGTTCTTGTGAATCTTCCTGCTGCTCCGTACCACCTTCAGGCCATTCGGCACTACCTTCAGGCCATGACTGTGGTTCTTCAGGGACCTGCTCAGGTTCTTTGGAAGACTTGAAGGTGTTGATAATTCTTTCAAATAAGTTCCAAGCCATTTCTAATCCTCCTTAGTAAATTGAGTTTTACTTCTGTTTTTACCGCTTTTCCCGCCTTTTTGTACACACTGATAGGCTTTTTGCACCCTATTTTCGGCAGTTTTTGGCAAAGACTTTATAAGGAAACCAAGTATTTTTAGCCCTAAATGCCGGTTGTAGCGGATATTATCTGCCGAGATTTGGAGCCTCAGATGGACGCAGAGAAATGACCAGAAAGCAAATATCAAAAGGCAAAATTTCGAAGATCCGCCAAAGGCCGAACAACTCAAAATCGATAGATTTACTTTGAGTTTGCATAATCTGCTCCTGCCTTCCAACTTGATTATTGATGGTCGATTATTTTACGTTATTATCTTTTTAGCTTGACGTCGGGTGCGCGTAAATAAAGTGGTTGTAATGCTACAGGGTCAGCGAATTGGCCTGCTAAAGCTTTCTGCCAGCCGAGCGAGTGAACCTTGCTGGCTCGCGGGCTCCAGTACTTCTCGTTGCAGAAGTGAACGCCTTGAGCTTTGAATTTGTCCTTGTAATACAATAGGCCATCGCCGAGCAGCCATATAGGTTGGTTATTGCCAAGGAACTTCTCGAGAAATTCCGAAGCGGTCATTAAAGAATCCGGCAAAATTTTTTGCCAGTTTTCATTGCTCATCGTTGGTCGCTCATCGCTCGTATTGCGTTTGTAAACGGCGATGAAGAACTGGCCTCGCTTGGCGTCGAGGATGGTGGCGATTCTATCGTCGCTACTCGTCGGTCGCTGGTCCCGCCCCGGATAGGGGCGGGGCTCGTGATTTGAGTCTTGAACGGTGCCATTTGCGGTGAGATTGATTACATTGGCGGCGATTACATCGAGTGTATCGACTGCAACAATTTTTGCGGCATTGGCCAGGTGCATTGTCTTTGCGAAAGTCGCAGCGATGCGCAAGCCGGTGAAGCTGCCGGGGCCGATAGATATGTAGATCTGCTCGATTTCCTTTGGTTCTCGGCTGAAGCGGTCCAGCAGGCTACGGATTGCAGGAAAAATCTCTGCACTATGTCTGATGGGTGCGGAAAAGGCGGTTTCGGCGAGCATCTTTTCGCCAAGTGCTACTGCAACGGAACCTATTCTGCTGGAGGTTTCGACAGCTAAAACAAAAGGTTTTCGCGCCATATTGCTTGTTTTGAAGGATTATATCCTACAAATTCTTTTCGGAAGCCCTGCTAAGGCCACAAAAAAAGCACTTTTTAGGTGACTATTTTCCCCCCAGTTTATCCAAACTTTCCACTTTGGCGAACCATAATTAAAATATTATCGGTCAAGGGGGCATAAATCAAATTTTTCTCTTGCAAACAAAAATGTTTTTTTATAGACTGGGTTATCATTAGTCTAACCTGTTCTTATGTTATCTTAGAACCGGAGGTTATAAGTAACGATGATTTGTTAGAAGTTTTCTTATGAGGGTGGTTCTTTTATAGGCAGGAGGTTTATTTTGAGCAAGCCGAGTTTCTTGATTGAACCTTTGGGCAGGAGGTCTCTGTCCGTTATTCTGGCATCGATTTTGTTACTGATAATAACGGTGTCAGAAGCGGCTCCGTCGCAGGAAAGTAAGGAGGTTGATACCCAGAAAATAATCCGCCAAGTCGTCGAAGACTATATTCGGGATGGGAAGGAACGATATGAAAATGGTTTGTTTGAGCAAGCAGAAAAAACGTTCCTTATGGCCCAGGGGTACAAGGAATATTTGACTGCTACCCAGCGTGAGCAACTGACCGAGCTTCTGGAAAAGGCACAAATAGCTGTACTCAGAAGAAAACGAGCCTTGGAGACATTTCGGACGGTAAATGAATTGCTTAAGCGGGACCAGCTGATCCAGGCCAAAGCACATCTTGAGAAGGTCAGAGATAATGAGTTTTTGACCCGGGGGGAGCGGGGACAAGTCGCTGAAGCGATCAGGCAGATAGGCATTCAGATAGCCGAAGCCAAAGCATATCCTGGACAGGTCAAAGAGAAAAAGCCTTTGGCTGCCGAAAAGCCCGAAAGAGTCGCAGAGGAGGTTAAGAAATCAAGTGAGCAACCGACCAGGCGGAAGGAAGAAATTTCAGCGATTTATTACCGCAGCATAGGATTTTTTCACACCGGTCAGCTTGAGAAGGCCCGTGAAGGTTTTGTTGAAGTCATGGCCAGCGGCTTGATGCCGGCGTCGGTAGAAAAGAAAGTAGGAAATTATGTGGCGGAAATAGATCGGCTTTTAGTCGAAAGAGCCGCGCAAGAGCTTGCAGGAAAAGGAAAGAGGCCTGAGGTGGCGGCTGTCGATAAGCCGGGGATTATTAAGCCGAGGGTTGCTGAGCCAAATCTTGTTGAGCGGGCGATTGCTGAGCGAAATCTTGTTGAGCGCCGCAGTGCTGAGCCAAGTCCTATTGAGCAGGCGATTGCTGAGCTAAATCTTGTTGAGCGCCGCAGCGATGAGCCAGAGGTTGTTGAGCCAGAGGTGGTTCCGCCAAAGGTCGGTGCGCCGGAAACGCCGCAGAGCAGCTACATCGACGTGATCAATCTGCGGAGGAATATCCTGCGAAGCCATACCACAGCAGTTGTCAGCGATGCTATAGCTAAAGCGCGCAAGTACATGCAGCAAGACCAGTTCGACAAGGCAACAGAAGCGATAGAGACGGCTGAACGGGTTGTCAACGACAACCAACTGGCCGTTGGAGATGATCAGTTCACGGAAAAGAACAACGAAGAGTTAAAACAACTGATGGAAGAAATAATCCAGGGACAAGAGGAGATGATGCGGCGTTTGGCCGAACAGAGGCGTCAAGACGCGATAAAGGCACAGCGAGAATTTACAGAGCAGATGGAAATTGAGAGGCAGAAACGAATAGCCGAGTTGATGAGGAACGCGTTGGCTTATCAGGAACAGCAGCGTTATGAAGCGGCCCTTGGCCAATTGAAAAGCCTGCTTGCGCTAGACCCACAAAATGATGAGGCGCTGGTACTGAAAGGCGTGCTGGAAGATATGATTTACTTCCGGAAACAATTAGAGGTGCAGAAGGAGGGCGATAGACAGAGAGCAGATATCCTGCTAAAAACTGATGAGTCCGGAATTCCATACGCAGAAGAGCTTACTTATCCGAAGAATTGGCGGGAGATTATCGAGAAACCGACGAGGCAGCCCGATAAGCCGATCGGGCTGGACCCAGCTGACGTGGCAGTGTATGAACAATTAGACCAGATTGTCGACCTTTCGGAATTGACGCCGACAACAGCTCTCAGTGACGCGATAGAGGTAATAAGGAATTCTGTTGACCCGCCATTGAAGATAGTGGTGCTCTGGCGTGATTTATTGGAGAATGCTGAGATTGAGCGAGGCACGGAAATAAATATGGATGGTCTGCCGGAGGTCCGGCTTGGAACGGGATTGGAGAATTTATTACAAGCGGTTGCCAGCACACTTATTGCAGAGCTTGATTACGTTGTTAGGAATGGGGTGATTACGATAGCAACGCCAGATGCGCTTCCGAGCAAGCTGGAACCTCGAGTTTATGACATTACCGATCTTGTTGGCGAGCCAGCCCAATACGGCGGGTTACAAGGCCTTTTCTTGGGCCAGTCGTTGAGCCAGTCGTTGGGCGGCGGTTTCGGTGGCGGCGGCTATGGTGGCGGTCTCGGTGGCGGTGGCTATGGCGGCGGTCTCGGCGGCGGCTATGGTGGCGGTCTCGGTGGCGGCGGTCTCGGCGGTTACGGCGGCGGTGGTTACGGCGGCGGTGGTTACGGCGGCGGTGGTTACGGCGGCGGT
>CAYGBH010000154.1:0-8809 GCA_964348055.1 uncultured Pirellulales bacterium | reverse complement strand
GATTGGGCGCGGTGAAAAACCCATCCCCTTGGCTTCCTTTTTCACTCCCGAGTACTCGGGCCGGCACATACAGCAAGGCTCTCCGGACGGGGAACAAGATAAACTCGCTTTCATTCAGCATCTCCTCACTAATCTCGCGCAAGAAGGAATAGTCATCCAGCACAAAGAAGCTGCGCCCAAAAGAGGCACCAACCAGATCATTTTCCCGGCGCTGAATCTCGATATCTCGAAAGGAGATCGTGGGAACATTTCCTTTGAGCTGGATCCATTTGCTTCCGGCATCGAGACTGAAATAAAGACCGAATTCGGCTCCAAGAAAATAGAGATCAGGCTTCACATGATCCTGAGCAAACCGCCAGAGGATTTGTCGTTCAGGCAAATCACCCGTGATAGAATGCCAGTTTTTACCGCGATCATTACTCCTCATCAGGTAAGGTTTGAAGTCTCCCGTTTTATGATGGTCAAATACAGCATATACTGTGTTCACATCATGGCGATCTGCCTTGATGTCATTGACGAATGCCTCTTCCGGGATGCCGTAAATCCGTTCCACTTTTCGCCAGGTCTGGCCCCCATCCTCAGTCACCTGAATGAGACCATCATCCGTCCCGACGTAAATGAGGCCTTCCTGCAAAGGAGATTCGGAGATGGAGGTGATATTGCCATATTGTGACATGGCGCCTGTATCGTAAACGGCGTCTATGCTCCAAACCCGGTCCATGTGTTTCAATTTGTAACGATCCCGGTTGCGGGAGAGATCGGGGCTGATAGTGGTCCAGGAATCACCTCGGTCGTCACTGCGGTGGAGTTTCTTGGAGCCGTAGTAAAGACGCTTGTGGGAATGAGGGCTGATAAGAATAGGTGAGTCCCAGTTGAACCGCAGGTCTTCCTCGCCTTTCTCCGGACGCGGGCGAATATCGATTGCCTCACCGGTGCGCCGGTCAAAGCGTCTTAAGTATCCCTTCTGGGATTCGCCATAGATGATACTCGGATTTTCGGGATCAATGGCGCAGTCATGTCCATCGCCGCCGATGATCGTTTGCCAGTCACTGTTACGAATGCCGGAATTGTTTCCCGTGCGACTCGGGCCATACTGGGTGTTGTTGTCTTGGGTACCGCCCACCAAATGGTAGAATGGTTCATCATAATCAACATCTACTTTGTAGAACTGGGTTAAAGCAAGATTAGGGAAATATTCGAATGTTTCCCCACGATCGAAAGACCGATAGAGCCCGCCGTCACAACCGACCAACAAAAAGTCAGGATCATTCGGATGAAAAACCACGACGTGATTGTCCACGTGTTTCCAGCGGCTTTCGACGGTCTCCCAAGTCTTGCCGCCATCTTCGGTGCGTCCTAACCGAACATTCGCCTGATAGACCACATCGAAGCGATGCGGATCACAATAGATTTCCTGGTAGTAGTGCGGCCCCGTGCCGCCGCTGATGTAATCGCTCATCTTGCTCCAGCTTTCCCCGCCGTTTTCCGAGCGCCAGAAGCCGCCCTTACGCCCAGCCAGTTCAATAGAGGCATAAACCACCTCGGGTTTCATTGGTGAAACAGCCAGAGCAATTTTACCCTTATCGTCATCGGGCAAACCGCTTTTCAACTCCTTCCAATTTTGGCCTCCATCAATGGATTTGAATATTCCTGTTTCCGGCCCGCCGTTGACCAATGCCCAGACGGTGCGATGACGTTGATGGGTGGCAGCGTATAGGATATCCGGATTGCGGGGATCAAACACCACATCGGTCACGCCGGTGTAGGGTCCCTTAGAGAGAATCTGCTCCCAAGTCTTGCCGCCATCCGTAGTTTTGTAGAGCCCACGATCTCCGCCGGAAGACCAAAGCGGCCCTTGGGACGCGACATAAACAGTGTCGGAATTGCGGGGATCCACGAGGACTTTGGCGATGTGCTCGCTATCCTTAAGCCCCATGTTTTTGAAGCTCTTGCCGCCATCCAGACTTTTATATACACCATCGCCATAACCGACATGCCGTCCTCCAACATTTTCACCGCTGCCAACCCAAATGATGTCGTGGTTGGAAGGATCGATCGCCACACAACCGATGGAATAGGAACCGTATTTGTCAAAAATGGGAGTCCAAGTCGTGCCAGCATTGACAGTCTTCCATATATTGCCGGAACCCACCGCGACGTACCAGGTGTTGAGTTGCTCTGGATCAATGGCGACGTCGGCAATCCGCCCTGACATCAGGGCTGGACCGATATTTCGCAATGAGATTCCGCTGAAGGTTCCGGTGCTGAATTTCGTTTTTTCTTTCTTCTCGGCTTCTTCATCTGCTCCCACCGAAGGAGCAAGCAGGATAACCAAGAACAGCCCAAACAAAAAGTTTCGTATCATTTTGATCTCCATAGATAATTTGTACGTGGTTTACTACATTAAGCCGAGACTTCCCATCCTTTCTTGGCTTGGAAAATCGGCACTCTTGTCTGGTTAGGGAAAATGTCAAGGAAATCAAGAATAGCGTTCTTATCACCCTGCCATCCTTTTCATTTGCCTTAGAAAAAATATTTCTAATCTTCGATATAAATCTATTATGATAGTTTCTGCACGGTTGTCAAGAGTCTTGTTTGATTATTCTTAAAGTTACTTTGCCTATTTTCAACTCTCGTATCAATTTGTGGTTGCTTTTCAGTATAGAAATGTCACCCTTTCTCACCTTCACCGCACACAAACTGGGTTTTTCAGAAATACTCTTTTTCAGTTACTCACAAATAGAAAAGCCCCTGCGCTGCGGAGGGAGAGGAAAAAGCGAGATATCACGCAGGAGCATGATGGCTAAGGTTACATGTCAATTATAGTCGTTTCAGCCCATTGGATCAAGTTCTTTCACAGATATCTGGCCCACCACATGCCACAAGACCGGATCAACATTCGTGTATACTCTATTGGTCAGATCTGGTGAAGAATGCTCCAATATTGCGCAGGAGATCGCGCTGGCCATTGAATCCTCTATGAAGCCAGGCCTGTCAAGTCTAAAATTTGAGTCGAGAATTTTTCAAATTTCGAGATAAGGGGTTGTATAGTTGTACACTGGTTGTAGGTGCGGACGCGTGAATAAGGGGCGTTTACCGTTGCTCCGATATGTAACGACTGTCGGCAAGACGAGGGGCTGGGAGGCGTGGATCTTTTCGGAGACGAAGAAGAATCAGCTTTTCGCTAAAGTGATTTTCAGCTATTGAGGGGATATAGGGCGATCTTATTGGCGCCATCTACTACTGTAGTCTTAGCATCCGGTTGTTCAGTAAGCCAATCATCCACAACCGCCTGCGGCTCATGGGTGGGATGCAAATGCGCTGCTTCGATAAGCTTGTCAGGTATCTCTGAATAAATCCAGATTCGCCGTAGGCGCTGTATCATTCGAGCAAGCTTGTATGGCTTGTGGCTATACAACACATACTGACTCTCGGTTGATCTAAGTATTTCATCAATGGGAGCTGTCAAACGATTGTAAAAGCCCCCAAGCGTACGCTCATCTCCAATACCGTCTGGACACTCTGCCAAGAATAGTATCTCACCACCCTCTGCCACAGCACTTTTCGTCAGCTCCAAAGCTCGTTGGGCAATGTAAAGGTTTGTGTCATTTGGCAATCCACCAGGTGAAACGATAAGTCGCTCAACTGGCATAACCATATGAGTATTCCGCTTATCCGTCATACTAAAGGCCTTGCTGCTAACTTTATCAACAGGTCCAAAACGAGCCCAATGCAAACGTCCCGACGTGCTAATTGTCACAAGCGCATAGACCGGCCGGTTTCCTACAATCAACTTCATACCTTCGAGCTGATCCTGAGCAACTGGATTGTTTCTTCTATTCCCATCTCGGTGCCATGGATGGACGCCGAACGTTGCTCTCTCGTCCAGCGCCAAACTGTGATTTTGCTCAGTTGTTTCATATGAACATATCCCAGGCATAAAGTTCTTAACCGGATTGGAATATCCTGCAAAATAATGGACTTTTACGTCTGACAACACAACAAAAACGTCTGCATCGGCAACTAAGGCATTGAAAAAGACCTCTGTACCGTATGATGTCTCGCCAGCTTTCTTAAACGTTTCGTGCTCGCAGTCGTGGATATGTATTTCGAAATGTCCAATACCTGCTTGGTTGGCAGCTTTGGCTATTTGTCCCTGGATTCTATCATTTTCGGGAGTCTCGGGATTGTGTGTTCCGGTGCAGATCAAGAACCGTACCCTTGAGCTCTTTCGGAATATACCAAAGACCTGTCCGAAAATATCATCAAAGGGCTCGTCACGGGTTCCATCATCAACCAGCACAGATAGGCACTTACCGGCAATTCCATCTTGAAATTTATCAGCTTCTTCCGCTGCCACAGCTTCTTGTAGTATCGTCCGGCTATCTGCTTTTCCTTGATCCTGACAGGGGCGAACAATTTCACCCACGTTGGCTCCAGGAATTTGCAGTGGCACAAGACCTTTTCCGTAGTGCAGATCTATTTTCATTACGATAGTTCTATCTTCATAACACTATGTGCGCGCAAATCTATATCGGCCTAATGCACCTGTAATTACAGTAGATTTCCAGTACCACCAATCCGGCATGGAAAGACCATTGATGAGGTAAGAGGACTGGGTGTTGTGAATTTGCCGGATGTGCCGGGCAAATATCAAGAATTACTCATTCGTTCCGGCGTTTAGGCCAACGGCTGTGGGTCAACGCCTCTTGCTGAGTATTTTTCGCCCAGTTTTGCTCCTCATGCGAGCTCGAAAGCCACTTTTCCGAAGCTTCTTGATCTTGCTCTTCCTATGATTCTTCATAATATTTCGCACGTAATGAAAGATGATAACTCTTTGTTGCCGCTCGTTTTGACCCTACCTAATCTGCCTTGGGTCAATTTTTATGTTATTCTCGAATCACTATATGCGGATTATATACAACGACCGTCGTCAAGTCCAGTACTATGGCTGTAGGTCTTCAATGCAAATCGAGGGTCGGTAGTCGCGGGTAGAGGTGGACTGTTGGGACTGGCTATCGTTTAGGGATTGCTTGCAGAGGAAACGGCAGTAGTGTCAATGATCTGGTGCCGTTACTCTTGACTGCCTTTGCATTGCTTTATCTGGGTTTCGAGGGCCTTGAGTGAGTAGGTCAAGCTTCGAATTCCACCGGCACTGAGGAAATTCGAGGGGGGAACCTCAAGGATAACACTGCCATCGAAGCCGCTGTAGATCAGTAGCTCGATAAACTTCTTCCAAGGAACAGTGTTATACACTAATGGGTGGTGATCATCACCATAAACGTCATGGCAGTGAACATGCCCAACGCGCAGCAGGAATTCTTCTGGTGGATAGAGTTGAACACCGTACCGTCGCTCATTCAAGTATGCGTGCCCGAAATCCCAACATGCTTGGATTTGAGCTCGGGTGACGACCTCCAGTAGCTCATCGTAGGTGTCGCCGATTCGCTGGATGGGTTCCTCCGGATCGGGGCTGATCTGTAATTCTGCGACAAGATGGACTTCAGGTGCGTTCCGATAGCACCACTCATGCGCCCATGAAAAGAAGGAGGCTGACCGATCAACCAGATCAGGCCGGGAATCGTCCGAGCTGCCAGCGGCCGGGTGAATATTGACGACAGTTGGTGAGTGTTGCAGACAGGATACTTCGGCCGCGAGAGACAGCAGGTGCTGATGGAACAACCGACACGCATTGTCTTCCGCCAGTGAAAAGAACGCCGGGTTTGAAGCAGTGCTTTCTGAATACGCGTGGAGCGATATCTTCAATCCCGCATTGCAGCAACAAACAACATGCTGCTTCAACGCTTCTCCATCGGTTTCCAATCCTATCGGTGTTTCTACGGTTGTGACGCCTAGTTCTGCTAAATACTCGGGTATGTTATGATTGCCGTACAGTTCACGATATGATTCATGTGTCGAGAATCCGATATCGAGCTTTATGCCAACTATTCTACCCGAGTCAATGTCCTTGATTTTGTTCATGGATCTATGGCAAAAAGTAGAGCCGGAAAATCGGCCCCTTTTTTGCTTCTTCAACAATATTCAACCTTCCTTCCGGCGCCGAACACTTCAAATTCGTCGGAACTCTCATTGAACCGAACGACTGATATTGCCTGTTTGGAATACTCAAAGGCCAGTCAAGGTTCTGCATCTACCATAGTAGCAAATGTTCCTGATAACTGTAAGGCTTGTGTTTTATCTTTTATCGTATCATTGCCCCAAAACAGAGCGGCCGTTGGCAAATTAGAGGGCTGGGTGTTGTGAGTTTTCCGGCCGAGGCAATCAGGAGGAAGATATCTGCGGTTGTCTCTCATAGCAAATATTTGTGGAAAACTGCAGAGCCCCAGGTAATATTATGAAAGCTCAAGGGGATCAGCATGGAGATGACTGTGTATATGCGAACCAAAATGCTTGTTCTTGAGCGATGGATATAGCCCTTGAGAGTCTGGGCTTACGAGGTGGTGGAAGTGAAAGTAGCCAGCTATAATGTGAACTCATTGCGTGCCCGCTTACCTATAGTGCTTAGGTGGCTAACCGATCATCAGGTGGATGTCCTGTGCGTGCAGGAAACGAAGGTACAGGACGTCGATTTCCCCACAGATGTTCTTGACAATATCGGATATAACTACGTTTTCAAAGGCCAAAAAAGTTACAACGGCGTGGCTATATTGAGTAAGCATCCGATTGAGCATGTTGTTTTTGGTTTCCGTGATGAGCCAAAAGATGAGACGCGCCTAATCAGGGCAGAGGTCAATGGCATTGTCATAGTCAATACGTATATCCCGCAGGGCCATGTGCCCGATTCTGAGAAATTCCAATATAAGCTTAAATGGTTCGGTCGCCTTCTAGAATATTTTCAGCGGAATTTCCATCCTACAGATGCAGTACTCTGGATGGGTGACTTCAACATTGCGCCGAAGCCCTTGGACGTATACGACCCGGACACACTGCTGGGGCATGTGTGTTTTCATCCGGAGGTACATAGAGCGTTGGATGAAGTCCTAAATTGGGGATTTGTTGATGTATTTAGAAAACACTGCAGAGAGGCAGGTGAGTATACATTCTGGGATTACAGGTTGAGAGGCTCTTTCAAGCGTAATCTGGGCTGGCGAATAGACCACATAATGGCTACGGCTCCTCTGGCGCAAAGGAGTATGGCCTGCTACATCGACAAAGAACCGCGCGCTGCTGAACGGCCAAGCGACCATACGCCTATTGTTGCTGAATTTGATTGGCACAAGCAGGCAGTCTGACGCCTATGACCGCTGGCAGGTCGAGTGAGGGAGAAAAAGTGGTTTTTGGTTATTCTAACGCTCCATAAGTAGCTTGCCTCTTTCGTCGTCCTTCAAGATAACCTCATTCACCCTTTTACCAGTATCTTCCCCGAAGTGTTCGAAAGCGGCAGTTAACATATAGTTGATTAGCTCTCTCAGATCAGCACTTGGTCCAGAGCTTGTAATTTCGCCTATCCACAAAGGCTCAGCCTTCTGTGAAATTCTGTAGTCTTCGCCACCTATCAGTCTTAATATAAGCCACCGAGTATAAATAGTCGCAGAATAAGGCACATAGGTGGCATAGGCGTGCCAACGAACAGGTGGAAAGGGATATTCACCGTAAGTACTTGGGTGATAGATTGGTATGGTATCAGTCACGGTCCGATCCCAATCAATCCCATAATCAAAGATAAGATAATAGTCCACTTTGTCTGTTTCAATGCTGTATCCTTTTTTGGTTAAGAGCTTTTCAATTTTCATCGCGACTTCTTTTTCGAGAATTGGATTCGGGACATTACTATCTGTGACTACAGAAATCGATGAACCATGTGGGATTTGTAAGGTTTGACCTGTCGATGAATATGCGTTGACTCCCACACTATAGGAGCCTGTGCATCCCAAGCTAAGACAAATCACAGGCAGTGAAAATAGGTACACTTTCATCGTTAATCCTCCCTTCAATACACTTCTGAATCTTTTTTCTCGTTTGATTAACCATTCATTATACCGGTAAAAGCCAATATCCGCCCATTACAATTCCCCCGACATTGAACGACCGTTGTGAAGTCGAGGTGACGTTGTTCTTCAGCGAAATTGCGACTCCTATTAGATAAAGCTCCTGCGCTGCGGAGGGAGAGGAAAAAGCGAGATATCACGCAGGAGCTTGATGACTAAGGTTACGTGCCAATTATAGTCTTTTCAGCCCATCGGATCAAGTTCTTTCGCAGATATTTGGTTCACTGCATGCTACAAGACAGGATCAACATTCGTGTATACTCTGGCTGAATTAGTTCTCGTTAGGTCGGAAAGCCATGTTTCTTGACTAGAAGCAGGATAGGGCTTCACCGTGCCTTCCAATGATGCCGTTTATCAAAAGGCGACTAAAAAGGTGTCGATAACCACCAGGTATCCACCAGGTGAATTTTAGTTCTGGTGTGGTTCAATATTCCATTATTCCACGATTTCAATATTCCATTTCCAGGCTTTAATTGAAAAAAGAAAGCCCGATCCGAAGATCGGGCTTTTATATCCAAGGATCAGTTAAGCCTCCCTTCGACTAAGCTTAGGGCAAGGCAGCGAAAATGCCTGACATCGGCCAAGGGCCGGAAATTCGAAATACTAAGCTCGAAATACTAAATAATGTCGAAGATTCAAAACTCAAAAATTTCAAATAAAAAAACGCTCCGTGAGAACCGCGGAGCGTTTTTATATCAAGAACAGTTAAGCCTGCAGCGAAAGGCCTGACATTTACTGATATCCTTTAGAAAGGAGGTGATCCAGCCGCAGGTTCCCCTACGGCTACCTTGTTACGACTT
>CAYGBH010000153.1:0-8900 GCA_964348055.1 uncultured Pirellulales bacterium | reverse complement strand
AGAAGCGGCCTTCCATACCAAGGAAATAGACCTTGTTTTTCGGGTCGGTCAGGTGCTGGACAGTGGCGGTCAGCCGATAATTCCTGAGCGGTTCAATTGTCCGGACGTTTCCGTCGGCACCAATGGCGTGCGGCCCGATGAAAGCCTGGCCGGACGGCCAGTGCGCCATCCGGTTTGCAAAGGTGCCCGTAACCGACGCCGGATGCCGCCGCATCGTCATATTTTCGCTTATCTCGTAAAGCCCGAGACCCTTGCCTCGAATATGTGAAACATATCCAATCGCCCACAACTTTTCCGCCCAAGGTATCAGCGCGCCGATGCCGGCCTCGGAATCACTGCCGAGTCCTTTGGCCATCACGGTTATCTTCGGAAATACTCCGCCGACCTGAATTGAAGGTTCTTTGGTGCCGGTGTTCTCAGCGGATGCTGTCTTGGCATCGAGACCATGGGCCTGACCGCAGCCGCTGCTGACAACTACGACCCAGGATGCGACCAGAACAAGAACCGGCAATGTGTCGCGTCGTTTCATGGTGGTTTGCCTCCAGAAAAAATTTCAAAGCCTCTGTTTAAATTATCTGTTTTGAGTTAACCAAAAGTATTGCAGCGAACCAACTATGTCAACCCTGTTGGAAATTTTCCCTCTTCATATTGCCGTATTACCTCGTTTATAATCTCTAACGAGGGTCAACGATTAAAACTGGTCAAATGAATGGTGAAGTGGTCTTTGAAGTCGGTGGCGGGCTGGCCGAAGGCTCGACACAAAAAGTTAGATGCTAATCTTTCTCGGTGTTGACGGATGTTTTTCGCCGCAGTCCCTGGCAGCTCTCACAGCCGCATATCCCAACTTGCCTTAGATGTGACGTGCCGGCAAGCCTCTTAGTGTCAATTAACTTGGCACCTTTGGCCTCCATCTTGCGAAGTGCCAGCTTAGCCTCTCTTTTATTGTGTGAACCCACTGCATCAGATACGACAATAACTCTCTTGCCTCGCTGCAGTAATCCCAGTGCCGTGGCTTTAACGGCACCTTCGAGGCCGGCGCCGACCAGAATAAACTCATTGGCTCGCACTTCGCTCAATAGCCTGTCGATGCGAGGCTCATCAAATGGGTCAACGCACCGTTTGTAAAGGATGACCTGCCTGTACCGCCGCAGCATATCTCTGGGCAAATCAGTGTTTCCGTCCGCTGCAAAACTTACCTTGTTATCAAACAGTGTGTAGCGTATCTTTTTTTGCCCCTCTGTGCCTTCAATGCAGCAGCCGACCGCGTCGTCGCCGTTGGGGCGAATCTCAGCAGTCGAGATTATGGGGACATTTCCATATCTCGCCCAGGCCATCACTCTGCGAATATGTGCCAATACCCTTCTGTGGTTCCTTATACAGGCCTTACCGCCGGCTAATAGAAAGTCTTTTTGAGTATCGATGTCAATTAGAATCTGCTTACGCCATGCTCTTACCATTTGCAGAATCATTTTCTTTCCTTCCATGGTCTCTGCGTTTTAGTCCTATAAATGATACGCATAGACCAGAATCGGGTTCACCCTTTGTTATCGAATACTCTCCGCGGCGGCTTTAATATCAACCAAGTCAAAGAACATCTGTAATGTTCGCGTTGGCGGCCGGCTTGCTGTATAATAAAGGCGTTGAGCGGCAGTTATGTTTCAACTTGCGTTTTTTGGAGTAAATACAACTGATGACAAGACTCTTAAAGGACTATCCTTCGGTCTCATTGAAACCGGAAAAGGGGAATGGTAGAATCGATTTTGTCCGGATTTTCGGACGTTCCGGCCCGGTCCACATTGAGGTCGGCACGGGTAAAGCCACTTTCCTGCTCAACCAGGCCAGGGCCCAGCCTGACGACAATTTCCTCGGTATCGAATGGGCCCGCAAATACTACAGCTACGCAGTCGATCGCGTCGGCCGATGGGGCCTGACAAATGTGCGAATCATCCGTACCGAGGCCGCCGCCTTTTTAGCCGATTTTGTGCCGGATAACTCCGTGATCTGCTTCCATATTTATTTCCCAGACCCCTGGCCGAAAAAACGACATCACAAACGACGTTTTTTTTGCCCAGCTAATTTCGAGCAGTTGCTGCGCTGCCTAAAGAAAGACGGCCAATTGAGAATCGCTACCGACCACGCTGATTATTTTGAACAGATACAAAAACTAATAGCCGCTCAGGGCCAGAGACTTGAAGAGATTGAATTTTTCCCCACCGCCGGCGCCGACCGGGGCGAATGGGTCGGTACAAATTTTGAACGCAAATACATCAAAGACCAAAGACCAATTTACACTCTCACCGTAAGAAGAACATAGTATCGGTCATTTGGCCGTCGCCGGGGCGACAACGTTGTGCAAAATAGGAAAGATCCGCCGAAGAGGAGAAAGCGGCGAGAACCGGCAAGGCTCAAACCTGCGACCTGTGAACAAACAGTGCAGCCGTCTTTTCCAAGTTTTGTGGAAATTGACGTTACATTCCTTCCTTCTTTCTGGGAGTGATATTAGTATCAGGCAGCTTTGCAGGCCACTGGAAGGCTTTTATGCACTTGAGCATCCAAAGCGCCGAGGCCCATGTTTCTAAGGAGAGTCCTTCGCTCTATTGTCTAATTGCCTTTCTCTTGGAATTTATTGATAAATATTTTTCATCTGCCAAGCATCGAGGGACTTTAGCTCGGTGTCCTTGCCCTGGGAACGCAGTGATACGCCGACGCTGTCGGCGCGGCCGGGATAAGCTCGCATCGCGACGCATTGCTTGCCGTTGACGAACACCTCGACAACGCTCCTGTCAATGAACACTCGCAGTTTCAACGGCTCATTCTTATCAATGAAAACCGGGGCCGTCTCAGGTGCTCGTGATTTCACATCCGGCAGGATCGAGGAGTAGGATGAATCGATGCTAATCAAGCTGCTGAGTCTTTTAGCGTATTCATGCATTCTTCCGTATTCCCGATGTCTGTACCCCCGGTCTTTAAAGAACATAATCCGGGTAAGCTCTTGCCTGTTGGGTGAGCGCAATACGTTCATTTCGACCATCGGTGCTTTTTTCGGGTCAATTTCGGCAATAATCTCCATTGTGTTGCCCCGGATATTCTTGAGCACGACCTCCTCATTCGCCGGCAGGTTCATCGTACCCACATGCTGATGGTTATATCGCAGCGATTCGATGTCCCCAGCGGGTTCGATTCTTAATGCGTCTATTTCGCCTTCGGGTGGAAGCGTTAGTCGCCTGGGTAGCGTCATGATTTGATTCCAGCCCTTCGTAGGTTTTCCGGGGTTCATGTTGAAAATCACGATGATACCACCCTTGCCGTCTGGTGTGGCCGACGGTGCATGGACTCCGCAAGGTGCGGATGGTCCGAAGTTAAAGTCGCCGCCGTTTGTAACGACGAATTTGTCACGTTTCGTGTCATAGTCACCGAGCAGGTACTTGCCGCCGCTGGTATGGCTGTAATGCAGGAGGATGTGCTTGTCGCCGATAGGCCAGAAGTAGGGGCAGGCTCCATCATCACCGACCATTCCGTGGTGGTCGTCTTCGATGAATTGGTGCATGAACTGCCATTCCGCCAGATCCTTCGATCGCCAGAGAAAGTCGGCCCGCATCCGCTTGCCGCCGGGTCCGCGTGGGAGTGTGCCTGCCGAAAGCGAGTAATACATATTGCCTTTCTTCCAGATGCAGGGATCGAAGACACGATACGGAGGTACAGACTCATCTCGGTTTATGGGGATGACTGCATTGCCGGTAACCTTCTGCCAGTTCAAAAGCAGGGGGTCGCTCGACACGGCGACCATATTACCGACCACCGTCCCGTGATACATCGCGATCACGCGGTCTTTTTCGACGAGTGTCGCGCCGGAAAAACAACATCTTTCCGGATTGGGATAAATCGCATAGGGAAGGTCGCGCCAATGGACCAAATCGTCGCTGACGGCGTGTCCCCAGTGCTGACGCGGGTCTTCCGGCGGATACGCCTGATAGAACAGGTGCCAGCGCCCCTTCCAGAAACAAAGTCCATTTGGGTCGTTAAGCCGATTTTCTGGGTTGACGTAATGATAGATCGGTCGATATGGGTCGTCGGCCATCTTTTTCCGCGACTCGATAAACCGCAGAATCAGGGGATTTGTTTTGAGTTGCGTTTCCTGCTCGCCGAGCGTATCGGCGAAGGTGAATTTTGGAACACGCGAGGTGTAGTCGGGTTCTTCTTTCCGGGCCTTGGATTGCCTCTGAGCTCGTAGCGTTTCACGAGCCGGCACCACCAAAGCCGCGGCCATCACGCTTGTCTGTTTCAGAAAGCTACGACGTTTCATACGATCCATTTAACACACTCCTTAAAGACTAAATATCCCAATTAAATCTAATCACCTACTGTGCTAAAACTCATACGAAGGGTTTGATGACATTGGTGTCCCCATGATAACGAGCCATTTTCCCTATGTCCAGCCAGATGGTTTACTCAAACATATAGTGCGTTCCGCCGGCTTGAACCATCCTTTTGGCGCGAAGTGATCTGAAGGAATTCCTGCAATTGATTCGAGATCGAGCTTCACAGGTATCATACATTCATCACTGCCCCAAGAGTCAAATAGCATGAATCATTAGAATAATGCATCTGTTCATCACTTCAATCCTCATGGGCCTGCGACGTGTGTTCTTATCTGGATGATAGACGTACTGCAATATGCGTGCTAATCGGCCGCTTGCAAGCAAATGACCTTTCCGTCTTCGGTTGCCAGGTACAATTTTCGGTTTGCTGCAGCCAGCCCGTCCCAAACAAGGGGTGCATTAAAGCTGTACTCCGCAAGTTTGCTCCCGTCAGCTTTGGATAAAGCCCACATAACGCCCCCCAGTTTACCTTCGTAGCTGGCGATGTAGGTCTCTGCTTCTTCTAAACGATCATTATGATTGTAAGTGAGCAGGTCTTTGAGTGGATTACCAGCAACAAAAAGGACATCACCGGCTAAAAGCATAGCCTTGGTGGTCATGGGAATATCCTTGTTCCAGCCTTTGGAGGTGCGTGCAAAAAGCTTATATCCACTCACACGAGGGTCAAAATAGGAGTGGCGATTTACCGGAAAACCCGTCATCTCATAATAGTCTGCTCCCTCCCGTACGAGCATCTCTCCGCTTCTATGCCCCCTGCCTTTGTAATCGTCGCTGACCGTCCAGTAGGTTCTGTGTTGAGGAGTGTTATCAAGGAAACCCGGTGTAGCGATCAGATGATTGGCCGCACTTGTAATGTTCAGCGGATTGAGTCGCATATCGAATGTCTTGTGTCTGAGATACAGCTTATTTCCCTCAGCTACGAATATGCCGGATTTATAACCCTTGCGAGTGGTGGCCGGGAATCCCGCATTATCGAACGGACCATACACATGGCTTCGGTAAACCACGTCTCCCTTTTCAAGATTAAGGCCGTACTGAAATATCCCTCCATCCACGAAGGAGTTCCTGCCGGCGGAAAAGTAAGCCACATCGTTCTTCACGAGCACACTGCCGCAGACCGGCCAGGCCGATTCCAGTTGGCCGAAAGCGCCTATCATCTTATCCGGAAGGCCTTTGAAACGCCACGACAAGGTGCCGTCATCGGCCTTGAGACAATATACCCATCCGTCTCTTGAGCCGAAGAGGACGAGTCCCTTGTAAAAAGTCGGTGGCGAATCGACCCGGCCTCCGGCAACATAAGTCCAGACAACGTGTCCGTCGGCGGCGTCCAGTGCGTAGACAGTATGAGCATCGACATCAGAGACAAAGACCTTGCCATCCTCGGCCGTCAGCGCACTCGGATTTGTGGTTAGCTGGAATTCCCAGGATGACGCCAGGCCGGTGGCAGGCACTAAATTTGCGGTTGAGCCGCTGCGTTGGCCATCGTGTCTGTAGGTCGGCCAGTCGGTTGCGGTATAACCCATATCGATATAACCGTATGCCGGTCCCGTTTCAAGATTATCGACCGTTTCAACATCGATAGAGTCATCGGAAAACGCAAGCCTCGGCTCGGTATAGAAAGCGTTCATGTTTTGGATCATAACCCCCATGCTGCACCGGCAGGAGAAAGGTGTTGAATATAACAGTCCGTTGCAGGGCAGAACTCCAAAACCGCAGGTTCCGCGTACCCAGTAGTTCGGCAATTCTGTCCCGTCACTGAGATCCACGAAATCGGAGCCGCCCGTTTTGCTGTTAATATAGTAGCGCTCCGTAATCCTGTTCCGGTAACACCGGTCGTGCCCCATAGGGCCGGTCTTCTGCTGAGTGATTGTCACGATTCTCGTCCCTGTCTGTAGGTCATAGCTTCTGGGCTTACCCGTGCCGCCTGTCCAGACAGCATTTCTGAGGATGAAAACATCGGCTGATTTTTCATAATTGCCACTCAGCGATACGCTCCATTTATGTGTACCGTCTTGAAGCGAATAAACATAGAGAGACCCCATCTCCTGCGCGTAAACTGCATCATCCGAAAGAACAAGCGTATTGGCTTGTGTACCATCCCTGCTCGAAATAGATTTACGGACGCTCCATCTCTTGTCGCCATTTTCAGGATCCAGGCAGAAAAGCCCATTTTCCGTCTGATAGACCAGATTCGTGCCCCGTATAGCAAGCGTGCAGCCGATATACTTCTGGATATTGCTTTGCCTCCAAAGCTCCGTTCCGGAATCCGCATCGATCGCTACAATATCGCAAGTCGGATTGGAGATGTCCCTGGTTTCTGGAGCATAAGCCGCATCGAAGCCGCATCCATCAAACGAGGCATCAGGATCTGAGCCCCCGATACTTGTTCCCTTGCTGCCCAGCTTGACAATATTGTAACGCGCGGCATTCATGCGATCGCCAACGACAACATAAAGCACTCGGCCATAATACGCAAATTCCTGGGTGTTTTCAGTCCCAGCATATGTCTTGAGAACTGCGCCGGTTCCGGCGTCAAATGCTTTTACCGGCGCACTGAGCCCCGGTGTGCAGTAAACCGTATCATCGATAGCGGCCAATCGTCTCTGCAACTGAACGGCCATATCTTTAACATACCGTGTAACCGGTTCCCACTGTGGAAAATCATAAGACCAGAGTTTTATCCCATTGAAGGCGTCTCGCGCAATTAATGTAAATTCACATGGAAGAAACGGGTTTTCTACGGGAGCTTTATCTTCTATGGAAAACAACCGCCCCTTGGATGATACGATGCTGACGATTGATGGTATTGACATGTGAGACCGGCACCACGCCGGACCCGTGGTCCACTGCAGATGGCGTGGCGGGCCGACGACTGTGTCATGAGCGACCGCGTTGTTGTCCGCATCGTGAAGGTATTGCTGCCATTCGTCCATGTCTGACGGATACTTTTTAACCGCCATCGACCAGCCCTCCAGGTGCTCTGACAGCGGATTAAGAGTCCAGTGCCAGGAACTGTAGACGCCCTCTTTTGCGACAACCACTCCGTACGGAGCTAATGCACGGGCAGCTTCCTCGCATGGCACTTGGCAGCCTTCGTCGACCACTATCATATTTGCAAGATTGTCGATGTACGGGAGATCTTTGCCGTTGAACAGTCTTGCGGAGACGTCGCCATACAATCCCTGCGATTTTATGTAGTTCCGGGCCGCAACCAGAACCCGGGCATTCGTGGCCAGCCCTTGCACTACATATTTCTCGTTCTTATGAAGTGCAGCAGTGAGAGTACCGTCGCCACAGCCGACATGCACTATCAGTCCGCCCTTAACACCGGCTTCTTCAAGTATCTGTTTGGCAGTGAAGGTATTCGCGGATTTTCCGGCGGCCTGAAGAATAAACCCGTCCGTAGAATCCCAGCGTCCGCTGTAAATGGAAACAATCAAAATAGAGGCGAACACAAGAAAAGCTACTTTACCGTGTTGTTTTCGCAACTTAACAAGTTTCATATCAAATCGAGAGAAACTGTGTAACCAGAGCCTCGCAAGGTGGTTGCCATGCGTGGTTGTTTGATTGAAACCACGATAACTTTAACTTTTATTACAAGAGGCTCTTATAGACAAGTATACTGGAATCGACACAGATTGCAAGAAAACAGTAGCGTCTGTAGTACAAAAAGGCGAAAAAGACGGATACACACCTTCAAAACAAATAGCGACTTGTGAACAAATAATTCAGGAGTCATCTTTTCCAAGTTTTGGGAAATTGATGTTACATTAATATTGACAAACATTGACAACCACAGGCCAAGAATCAGGCGAGGGCTAAAAGAGCCCTAAACGGGCAAGTTCCGTGCGCGCACAGGCTTTTGCAGCTTGGCAGGAACGGTCCATGATGATTCCGACATGTCTGCGGTCTTGGTCATGGTTACGTCTGAGCGGAACTAAAGGGTTATCCCGACTATAACTGACCAATTAAATTATCTCCTGATTTTTTTGTTGATTCTATAACTCGGAGGGTGTATAATTGTGTAGTTGTCCTGCTGGTTATCGTGTAGAATGAGAGCGTGGCCGCTAAATAGCGAGTCGCCGCTTAGTTAAGAAAGACGTATTTTGCTGTGAGTAAAGGAGGCGAAATATGGTTCAGCGAAACGGTTTTACACTAATCGAGCTCTTAGTCGTGATTGCGATCATTGCCGTATTGATGGCGATTCTGATGCCGGCACTGGAGCGGGTTAGGGAGCAGGCCCGAGGAGTGGCGTGCATGCAGAATCAGAAGAACTTGGGGCTGGCCTACGTGATGTATGCCGACCAGAACGACAGCGGCATGTGCGGGGGAGAGGCAAGGTACGCCCCCACCAATGGGGTACCCCCCTGGGTGATGCCGCCGCTGAGTTATCAGGGAGACGGCAGCTATAACCAGAAGCCAAGCGGACCGGTCACGCTCGAGGAGCGGTACAACGGGCTGAGGGAAGGCGTTCTCTTCCCCTATGTCGGGAAGGAAGTAAGCGCCTATCACTGCCCGGGC
>CAYGBH010000152.1:0-8958 GCA_964348055.1 uncultured Pirellulales bacterium | reverse complement strand
CTCAAAATCGTCGACGACAATGAACTCGCTTGTCGTAAAGTTCCAGATATCGCCATCTAACATTGTAGGAGTCTCGGCCATATTGACCTCGTTAATCTTCCAGTAGTAAGTCTTGCCTAAATCGAGTGACAAGGGACCATAGCTGGTCTCGGTCACAGTAGTGAAAGGGGCAGTACCGTCTATCACAGCCTGCTCGTCGGTACTAAGGTACACATCGTGCTGTGCTGCCTCTCTGCCCGCTCTGAAGCTAAGGACCACATCCACATCCACATCTGTCGCCCCGGAGTCCGGGTAGGGCTCTCTTGCACGAATGGGTATGTAGAAGAAGCGAACCTCACTGAGACCATATTGGTTCACGAGGCCTCCCCAGTTGCTGTTAGCTGTGAGCCTGACGTACTTTGCCAGCACGCTGTCAAAATCAATAGTGGTATTGTGAGCATAGTCGGGCGCTGCGGGCGCCTGTACAAACTGGTGAGTAGTACCCAATGTTGTATAATCAATGCCATTGACCGAATATTCAATGGTAACATCTTTGAACCCAAAACCGATCATTAGCTCCAGACTGTCATTAGCGTTCCATACCCACATCTCATACAGCTTGTAAACCTTATCGAACTCAAATTCGATCCAGGTCGGCTGTGGCCCTGCAATATCGCTCAGCCACATATTGTCGTCACCTTCTTTACCGTGCAACAAACCACTCTCATCCAGTCCTGAGCCGTTGACGGTATTCTCAGGCCCCCGATTCGCTGCCTGGCTGGAGGCTGTGGCGGTTATGTTCTCGATGGGATAAGCAAATGGCTCAGTCGTAAAACTCCAGACATCGCCCGGGTACACTGTATAGTCCGGTGGGCCGTTGACCTCATCGACGCGCCAGTGGTAGGTCTTGCCGAAATCAAGCAGTTGGGGCGGAGTATAGCTGTTGGCATCCTGAGCTACGCCACCAATGCGGTCGTTGACGTCGTTGAAGTTCTCACTGAAGTAAATTTTGTGCCCGTTGGTTGGCGGCACGTAAATTCCCGACTCCCAGCCAAGGACCACATCTCGTGGCACATCTGTTGCCTCATCAGCAGGGTTTGGGTTGATGGCCTTTGGCGAACCTATAGCTGTTACCCGAGTGTTTAGTCCGCCATACGTCACCAACACAGTCCCCACTCCGCCGTAGGCGATAATCTGGCCAGCGCGAATAAAGTCATTGATTCTCGCTGTTTCATCACCTTCTAACACTAAGACACCTTCGCCGATATCTATCAGGCCGTTGGCGTTGATTCTGAGGCCCCCTGGGTTTCGGACGTTAAAGGTGCCCCCACGAAGGTAAAAATGCCCGTATGCTCCACTACTCGTAGGAATCACTAAGTTCCCGGCGCTGATCGTACCGCCGGTCATATCCAAAGTACCTGCGCCACCGGTGCCAGGCCCCCATCCAAGCTCGAATTCGTTGGCAACAGTTACAGTGCCGCCGCTGTGGTACCAATAGGCCTCGATATTATCATAGTCGCCCCACCATACAAAGTCTGTTAGCTCAAGGTTTCCACCCGTCATGGTCAGCTCGGGCTTCCCCGGGCGGCCTGGCAATTCATTCTTGATCCCCACCAGCCTGATATCCATCCCATCCCGAATAATTGGGCCGTGTCCCGCATCTGCTTCTGGTGAAAGAATCTGGGCCTCGTCGCCAGGTCCAGGGACGACTCCCCCAAGCCAGTTGTCCGGATCGGTCCAGAGGTGGTTGTGGGTAGGGTCACTGTCGCTCCAAAAGATTTCCGCAGCGTTACCGACAGAGCCCAGCATTAAAACAAAAGAAAATGAATAGATTAGTTTCTTAGACATTACAATCCTCCTTAAAAAAGTAAGTATGGAATATTAATTGATATGTAAAAAAAATTCAGTCTGCAGCACAAAGCCCATGTACAGCTTTGTGCCTCGCATAATGACTCCTCCTTTATCAAGAAACTATAAGGATTCTATACATCAGAAGGCCAAAATCCACAAATCCACTCAATTCTATTTATACCAAATTAACCAGCTTCATATCAAGGGAAATTTCTCAATATTCTCAGTTCTTTTGCTGGCTGCCCCACAATCCGTCAAGTCTGTACCCGCGCAGGCACCTGCCCAATACTGAACAAATCTCCGCCCATCTGCGATGATAGTGCCCGCCCCGCAGTTACTTTGAAAATGCCGCCTTGATCTCGACTATCGTTACCCCGAGTGTTGCTCTGGCAATCTGGTCAAGGTCGTCTTCCGGACCTTGCAGATGGTACGTACGATGTGTGTGGCAAACACTCTCGCCCGGTGACAGTTGCGGTGCCGGCGATGATGTTTCAAGCTCATAGAATGGACCAAGTGGTTTGGCACCAGGTTCAGCAGGACCATCGTTGTATGAATTTACCACGTCGCCGCCGTACGGCTCCTTCTGAAGTTCCCACATTGAGTTAACGTAATCAGCAGACCCTTCAGGTTTGTTATACTGCACAATTGTCAAGACCTTATTGACGGCATCGTAACTGCCAAGTATCGGCTTAGCGCGCTGCGGCGAAAGGCCTATCTTGCTACGGTATTGTCCGTCACCACTAAAGAATAATACGTCTTCTTTGATGACCAGCCTATCCGCAGGAACCTTGCCAAAGTAGGCATCGTTCACAATCGTACCAAGTTCAGCCTCCGGACCTGTGTTAAACGGAACCACAACCGTCGTTGCGGGCGAAGGATTGAACATACCAAGGATCCAGATTGAGAGCAGGCCTGTTTCTTTCTCCCAGCTCTTGCTGCCTGTGTTGGTCATTTCGTTGTTTGACTCATAGGCGACCATTTTAACTGTCTTGGCCGGTGCTATTCCCAACGTTTCGACCGCTTCATTCTGTTCAAGAACTCGAATCTCCCGGTCTATTCGAAGGTCGAAAACAGTACCCGAGTAGTTCTCCAATTGCATGTCCTTTTTGAGAAGTGCACGGTTTTCAGATTCGGAAACGAGCTCAAACGGCTCTGTATCAATGGGCGCCGGTGTGAACCAGTGTTCGAGGTCGAACGGCACATCTTTCTTGAAGAATACGGAAAATTGTCCGCCCTCAGGCCCAATCCAGAAACGGTCTTCGCCGCCAAATACATTAATGTGCTCGGCAACCTCGCCGGAAGCAATTAGTTCACGGTTAATCCAGCCGAAGCTCAATCCCGCCATTGCCTCTGCGGTACTGGTCATCGCGCGTCCCTGCAGTTCAGGCAAAACAGCCAGCTGGCTGTTGCCGGAGATATCCGATAAAAGAACCACGTCGGTATGTTTCTTAAGGAATGCCACATCGTCACCAAATGTTTTTTTAGACATTTCTGTCTCCTTCTTTGTGCAGCCGGCTAAAGACACAGTAGCCACCATAACAATCAGCAATTTTACGTGCCTCATTGTTTGCCTCCTTACTTGTCTCCATTCTTTCGCAATAAAATTTCATTGACCGTCGATAACAAATTATATATGTTTCGAACCGATATGGTAGAATAATCCATCACGGAGGTTCTTGTCAATCTTCGCTTATTTTTGAAAGGGTATTTGGAATTTGTGGCAAGCTTTAATATACCGGCTTGACCGCAATTAATTGATTATTGATTATTGACGATTGACTACTGAATTCATAAACTACTAACCCTAAGTTACGAGATACGAAAATATGGCTGAAAAAATTGTAAAAGTTGGGCTTGCCGGCTTTGGCACCGTCGGCTGCGGTGTTGCAAAGCTGATAGCCGAAGATGCTGACGCAATAGCGGCTAAAACCGGCCTTCGGCTGGAACTTGCCTGTGTCGTTGACACCGACACAAAGTCCGCGCGCCCCGTAAAGCTGCCCGATGGTATTCTTACTGATGAGCTGGATAGACTGTTAGACGATGACACTATTCAAATAGGCGTTGAGGCGATCGGCGGAACCGATGCAGCAAAACAAGTCCAGCTCAAAATGCTGGAAGCAGGTAAAGACGTGGTTACCGCCAACAAGGCCTTATTAGCTGAATACGGCAATGAACTGTACAGAGCCGCTCAACAAAACGGCCGCTGTATAGCCTTTGAAGCAAGCTGCGCGGGAGGAATACCAATTATCTCGGCAATCCGAACAGGATTGGCGGCAAACAATATCACTGCGATGTACGGCATCGTCAACGGGACCTGCAACTATATCCTCTCGAATATGACCGCAAAAAACGCCAGATTCTGCGAGGCCTTGGCTGAAGCACAGAAAAAAGGCTACGCCGAAGCAGACCCGACGCTGGACATCAACGGCGGTGACAGCGCCCATAAGCTCGCTATCCTGGCTTCTATTGCTTTTGGGTACGAAATTACGCTTGACGATATTTTTGTCGAGGGCATCGAAGCAACTTCAGAAGATGATATTCGCTACGGCAGCGAAATGGGCTATCGCTTAAAATTGTTGGCAATCGGACAAAAAGACAAACAAAACAGGATTTCGCTTCGAGTGCATCCGTCTTTTATTGCCAAGGACAGTCCGCTTGCCCGTGTAGAAGGTCCCTTTAATGCTATCAGCATATTTGGCAGTGCCGTCGGCCAGATAATGTACTACGGCCAGGGTGCGGGAATGATGCCTACCGCAAGCGCAGTCGTCGCCGATATTATCGACGTTGCCCTTGGCAATTCCGCTACGACTTTTCAGCATTTGAACCTGCAGCCCAGGAGCCGAACAGCACCATTAATGGAGAAAATAGATAACCTCGTGAGCAGGTTTTATATCAGGATAATGTGCAAGGACCAGCCGGGTGTAATAGCTCAATGGAGCAAAATACTTGCCGACCACCAGATAAGCATATCCGGGGCGTTACAGCACGAAGGTATTGGTCCGGAAAATACTGTACCGGTGGTAATCGCAACCCATCCTACCCGGCAGAAAAACATCACAGCCGCATTGGAAGACATGGAAAAACTTGACGTTATTGGCGGCAAGCCGGTTTGCATAAGAATCGTGGACATTCCAGAGGACAAAGAAAGCGCCTAAAGTATGGGTATCAGGAGACCAGGAAATCAGGATGCAGGATATCAGTAGATCAGGTTATTTGTAGAAACCAATCCGCCTCTGGCAGACTAACCTGTTATCCTGATAACCTGATGTCCACTACCTGATAGCCTAATACCCGGATAGCCTGACACTTTAGCTCACTTTAGGCACTACGAGATACAAGATATGACCAAATACGCCATAATAGTTCCTGACGGTGCGGCGGATGAACCGCTGGAGCAATTCGGCAAAAGAACAGTGCTTGAAGCCGCTGAAACACCCAATATGGATAGAATCAGCATGCAAGGCAGACAGGGTCTTGTCCGGACGATCCCTACTAATATGGAACCCGGCAGTGATGTTGCTCAAATGAGCCTGCTGGGCTATGATCCGCGGCGATATTACTCCGGCCGGGCACCAATCGAGGCGGTGGCACGCAATATCAAGTTATCCTTAGACGACTGGGTTTTTAGATGTAATCTGGTTACCATCGCTGACGGCAAAATGGCAGATCACAGTGCCGGGCATATCTCCACTGTAGAGGCCGACAAGTTGATAGGAGAGTTGAATAACCTCCTCGGCAACAAGCAAATTTGTTTCTATACAGGCGTAAGCTATCGTCACTTAGTGGTTTTTAAAGGGCTCATTTTCGATGTTCAGACATATCCACCGCACGATTACATAGATACGGCGATAGAAAAGCTCTTACCC
Organism: uncultured Pirellulales bacterium; assembly: GCA_964348055.1. Classification (GTDB taxonomy): domain Bacteria; phylum Planctomycetota; class Phycisphaerae; order Sedimentisphaerales; family Anaerobacaceae; genus JAUXAL01. The sequence continues at coordinate 3,262 of CAYGBH010000152.1, read as the reverse complement.
CGCGGCAAAGGCGCTGACCTGCTCATCGATTTGATGGCCCGTTCACAGCAGCTTTTCACCAATCACGATATTAACAGAGTCAGAAAAGACTTAGGCGAAAATCAGGTCAGCTCCATCTGGCTCTGGGGACAGGGCAAGAGAACCCAAATGGAACGTTTCCAAAAACGGTTCGGAATCAAGGGTGCTGCTATCGCCGCCGTTGACCTGGTAAAAGGTTTATCAAAGCTGATAGGTTTCGACTTGATAGATGTGCCGGGCGCCACCGGTTTTGTCGACACAAATTATCAGGGCAAGGCTTCTGCCGCAATAGAAGCACTTGACAAATATGACATCGTTTTTGTCCATATAGAAGCGCCCGATGAAGCATCTCACAACGGCAACGCTGAAATGAAGAAAAAAGCTATCGAGCAGATCGACAAATGTATTGTCGGGCCTGTGTTTGAGGCGCTCCAGAATTACGAAAGCTGGCGAATACTGGTAATGCCCGATCATCCGACTCCGCTCCGAACCCGCGCTCACTCACCTGAGCCGGTCCCATTTGCTATGGCTGGCGGCGATATCAGCGGCATTTTACATACTACTTTTAGCGAGGCCAATGCCACCAAGTCAGGATTCAGAATAGACAACGGTTCTGAACTCATGGAGTACTTCTTAAAAAGCTAAAGTAATTGACCATCAGAGCCGAATTAAATAAACTGGTACGGAAGACGTAAATTTAGGCAGCTCAACTATGGCAATAATTGTACAAAAGTTCGGTGGTACTTCCGTTGCCGATGCGGAAAAGATTCGCCGGGCCGCCAAGCGAGTAATTAAGGCGGTAGAGGACGGCTTTGCCGTTGTGGTGGTAGCCTCGGCCCGGGGTAAACAGACCGACCAGCTCATCGCCGATGCCTTGGAGCTTAATCCCAATCCGCCTAAACGCGAGATGGACCAACTGCTCAGTACCGGTGAGCAGCAATCGGTCTCGCTTTTCGCGATGGCTCTTGACGCTATGGGTTATGATGCCATCAGCCTGACAGGCAGCCAAATCCGAATAATGACCGACAGCGCCCATACAAAGGCACGGATAAAAAGTATCGATGCCAAGCGAATTCATACACAGCTGGATAAAGGCAGAATTGTCATTGTCGCAGGCTTTCAGGGCATAGATGAGAATGAAAACATAACGACGCTTGGCCGAGGCGGCTCAGACACGACCGCAGTTGCGCTCGCTGCAGCGCTGGGAGCCGAGGAATGTGAAATTTATACCGACGTCGATGGAATTCACACCACCGACCCGCGAATATTTAAAAATGCTGCAAAAATGGACCGCATCAGCTACGACGAAATGCTGGAGATGGCAAGCTTTGGGGCCGGCGTTATTTATACTCGAGCTGTCGAGTTTGGCAAAAAATATGATATAAAGATTCACGTAAGAAGCAGCAGTGAAGAAACAGAGGGGACAATAATTACTCACGAGGTACCGCAAATGGAAGGTGTAGTAGTTTCAGGAGCAACAATACAGAAAGATATGGCCAAGATAAGCCTTGTCGGCGTTGATAACGTTCCAGGCAACGCTGCAAAAATATTCGCTTGTCTGGCAAAGGCCAAAGTGGTTGTCAACGATATCGTTCAAACGGAAATCAGTACCGAAAAGGCAAACCTGTCGTTCATGATTGACATTTCGGATTTGACAGCAGCCAAAGAAGCTGTAGAAGAAATCAAAGACGATGTTAATTGCCAGAGCATTTTCATTCGCGATGATATTGCCGAGGTCTCTGTGGTCGGAGTCGGTATGCGAACCCATTATGGCGTAGCCGAGAAAATGTTTGGTGCCCTGGCCGAAGCCAAAGTCAATATCGATTCAATTACAACCAGTGAAATCCGAATTAGTTGTGCTGTAGATGAAGAGCAGGCAGAGAAAGCTCTTGAGGCCGTTTGTGTTGCCTTTGAACTGGACAAACCGGCCAAAGAACGAACTAAAACATAATTGACGAACCGCCCAATTGACCCAAAAAAGCGCTTATGCTATGAGCCGATGTCGGAAAACCAGCATACTTATTCTGTGCTTGCTGCTGGTAGCGTTGTTTATCTGGCTTGACCACAGCCTGATCAGGCACAGACCGCCGGCTCAACCTAAATCCGAAGAACAGGCAAAAGCCTACGATATCCAAAAGTATCACACCAAAACTTTCACCGTAGTAAATGTGGTCGATGGTGACACCGTTGATGTAGATGTCCCCGATGGCGAATACAAACACACACGAATCCGGCTTTGGGGAATCGACGCGCCGGAGACCAAGAATGACGAATTCAGCGTAATGTATTTTGGCCCACAGGCCGTTGAATTTACAATAAAACTGACTTTTGGAAAGCCGGTTACCGTTTACCTTGATGCCGCAAACAGCACCAGAGACAAATATGACAGACTGCTGGCTTATGTTCAGCTGCCTGACGGCAGATTTTTGAATGAGGTTCTGGTAGCGGAAGGTTTTGCCTACGCGGACCTGCGATTTAACCATAGTTTTTATAACAAGTACGAGCAGTTGGAGGCCGGTGCCCGCAGCGGCAAAAAAGGACTCTGGCAAAAAGTAACCCGCGAGCAACTGCCCGAATGGCTCCAAAGAATGAAGCCGAACCTGCTGAACAGATAATTTCAGCCACAGAGAGCAATTTTTTGCCTTTCAAAATTGGCTTTGTTTGGGTTTGTTTTCACCAAGTGTCCAATTGGATTTATTTTCATAATCCATTATATTATATAGATTTACATTCATTTGACTTTTTTGGAAATTGGCTTTGTTTTGCATAATTGGGCCGTTTTGTAGAGGGTCCTCGACAATTGTAGAGAACCGAGGATAGATGACAGACGACGGTTGCTGCTCTCAGAACCATAAATCAGAAATCCTAAGCACTAAATCCGAAACAAATCCAAATTACCTAAATTTAAATGTTCAAAACTTTGCCTTGGTTGACAAATGATGATTTTTGACGTATGTCTGCCGATACGAAAACGTGCGGTTCTCCGCTATATCTGGCACGTATTTTAACACATTTTCAAACAAAAATCAACATAAAAATGACCAAAAAGCGCCTTAGCACCTTTTTGGGTGTCATCCTGCCTGCCCCGCACGAATTAAATCCCTGCCGCCGTGTCCCGAGCGAATTGAGTGTGAACTCATTTATAATTAGTGCAGGATAAATTGGTGTGGGATCTTCTCATAAGTGTCAGCCCACTTAACTGTCTTTTCTTATGAAGATAAAACGGGGCCTATACCGATTGATT
>CAYGBH010000151.1:0-8966 GCA_964348055.1 uncultured Pirellulales bacterium | reverse complement strand
TCGATTCCGGTATCAGCCTATATTCGAGCATTTTTCCTTTATCGCCGACAAATAGCAGTCCGTTTGTGCCGAATTGCTGGCCATCTGCCAGTTCATCCGGCCGGCGAGGCCTCAATCCGCCATCGTACCACGTTAGCTTAACCGGCGGAAAGCCCCGCCGTTCGGGGAACTGATAACGAACGATGGAGGCCACAGGATATGTCTCGTTATTCACCCGCGTCAAGGCCGCTTCGACGCTGGTTGGGTGACCCAACTTCAGGGCCCGGAAGACCGGATCGATACGATGGCAACCGATATCTCCTAACGCCCCCGTTCCGAAATCCCACCAGCCGCGCCACTTAAGCGGCAAATAACAAGGATGATACGGGCGCTGTGGTGCCGGACCAAGCCACAGGTCCCAGTCGAGCGTATCGGGCACCGGCGGCGTATCCGTGGGCCGGTCCACGCCCTGAGGCCAATATACTGCATTAAGCCCCTTCAGAGGCCTGTCAGTCCAAACGTGAACTTCGCGCACCGGGCCGATAGCCCCGTCCCAGATATACTCACACATCAAGCGGGTTTCCTCAGATGCCTGGCCCTGGTTTCCCATCTGGGTAGCGACCTTGTGCTCGCGGGCCGCCTCGGCGACCATACGCGCTTCATATACCGAGTGCGTCAGGGGCTTTTCGCAGTACACATGTTTGCCCCTCTTAATAGCCGCCATTGATGCGACGGCGTGGATATGGTCCGGTGTGGCAACCGTCACCGCGTCGATGCTTTTTTCCTCTTTGTTCAGCATCTTGCGAAAATCATGGTATTTCCTGGCCTCGGGATAGCGCTTGAACGTGCCCGCTGCGCGTTTCCAGTCAACATCGCACAGAGCAACGATGTTTTGACTTTCCAGCTCACGCAGGACACTTGCTCCCCGGCCCCCGATTCCGATGCCAGCTATATTGAGCTTCTCACTCGGCGGGATATGACGGGGCCCTCCCAGAACGTGCCGCGGAACGATAGTAAAGACCGCCGCTGCCGCAGCAGCACCTATAAAATCACGCCGGGAGATATTTCTCTTTCTCATAACTCAACTCCTTTGCTGATTATTGGTAATTGGTAATTGGTTATTTACATTTATCATTTACCAGTTACCATTCACCATTTATTATTGAACCATCACAGAGTCCATCCGGCGCGATAAAACTTGGTGATGTAGTTGTCCGCCTCCGGCGCATTGGTTGCTCTCATTGTTTCTGCGTCCCACTCAATTCTCCTGCCGAGGCGTACAGCCAGGTTGCCTACCAGCAGAGCTTCGGTGAATGGTCCGGAGTACCAGAAGCCGGCCTTGGCATCTTGGGGCTTATTGTCCTTGCAGGCCTGGACCCATTCGGCATGGGGTCCGATTGACCTGGGCAGGATTTGGGGCGGTTTTCCGTATGCCCTCATTTGAAATTCGGGGATTAATCTCGGTGCACCGGCGTGGCTGGGACCAAGAAGCTTGCCTTTGTCGCCGACGAACAAAATACCGTTGCTGCCAAGCTGACGCTCTGGTTCCAGCTCCGGTGGACGCTCAGGTAACTTGCCACCATCATACCATATGAGTTTCACCGGCGGGCGCTGGCCCTTGGCGGGGAAGTAATATGTAATAATGGACCACTTGGGAAAGGTCTCGTTATTGACCGGGCTCGTCTCGGCCTCGGCAGCAATCGGTGCACCAAGGTCCAGACAGAAAAAGGCAGGGTCGGCGTTGTGCACGGCCATATCTCCGAGCGCCCCACAGCCAAAATCAAACCATCCGCGCCAGTTGAATGGACAATACGCCACAAGGTCGCCTTTTTTGCCTGGGAACTTTGCATACGGCCGCCAAGGCGCCGGGCCGAGCCACAGGTCCCAGTCCAATGTTTCAGGTACCGGCCATGAACCTTCGGGCCGGTCAATACCCTGCGGCCACCATGCTCTTTCAGGCGTGCCGGCCCTATCGGTCCAAACGTGCACCTCCCGGACCGTACCGATTGCTCCATCGTGGATGAACTCGTAGGTCAGCCGCAGACCCTCACCGGCGTGGCCCTGGTTACCCATCTGCGTAACCACTCCGGTTTTGTGGGCCACCCTTGTCATTTCGCGGGCCTCGTAAATCGTGTGGGCCATCGGCTTCTCACAATAGATGTGCTTGCGCATCTTCATCGCCATTATCGCAGCCGGGGCGTGGATGTGGTCCGGCGCGCCGATAACCACCGCGTCGATGTTTCTCTTTTCTTTTCTCAGCATCTGGCGAAAATCGCGGTAGAGTCTGGCTGTAGGGTACCTCTTGAAGGTGTCCGCTGCTCTGTTCTGGTCCACATCGCATAACGCCACAATATTTTCACTGCTGACTGCCTCGAGGTCACTCGCCCCGCGACCACCGACACCGATGCCGGCAATGTTGAGTTTATCGCTCGGGGGGACATGACCGGTGCCTCCCAGTACGTGCCTCGGGACAATTGTGCACGCCGCCACAGTCGCAGCAGAGCCCATAAAATCACGCCTGGAGATATTTGTCTTTCTCATAACTCAACTCCTTATTCCGGTTATTGGTAATTGGTGAATGGTTAATTACATTTACCATTCACCAGTTACCATTCACCAATTACTGTTGAACCGTCACAGGGACCATCCGTCCCGATAAGGTTCATTAACGTATTTGTTCGCCTCAATATCATTGGTAACCTTCATGTTTTCACCGTTCCACAGCAGCTTTCTGCCCAAACGGCGAATGGCAAGGTTACCCATCACAACGGCTTCGGTCATTGGCCCGGAGTAATCAAAGTTTGAACAGGCCGGTTCGCCGCCCTTGCAGGCCCTAACCCAATCCTGTTCGTGACCATCCTGGCCGCCTTCTATTCTGGGCAGAGTTTTCGGCGGACGCTCATATTCGGCCATCAGCTTCTCCGGTATAAGCCGGGGGCTGTCACCGTACTCGCCGCACCTCAATACGCCCTTGTCACCAATAAACAGGACGTTGCTCTTGGCCTGCTCCAACCTTCGGCCCGGTTCCAAGGCATCCGGCCGCGGTGGCTTCAAACCACCATCATACCAGTGTACCTTAACCGGGGGCATGCCTCTGCGGGCTGGAAACTCGTAACGTACGATAGAAGCTGTTGGGAACGATTCGTCACTCAGCCCTCGTTTGCCCCACTCTCCAGGTACCGGACGTACGTGCATTGCAGCGCAGGCTTCGACGCTACTTGGATAGCGCAGTTTCAGCGCCCAGAAGACGGGGTCAAGCACATGGCAGGCCATATCACCCAACGCTCCACATCCGAAATCCCACCAGCCGCGCCACAGTTTGGGCAGATAAACGGGATGATACGGACGCCATGGTGCCGGGCCGAGCCACAAATCCCAGTCCAGCGATTCCGGTATGGGTGGCCTGTCCGTTGGCCGTTCAACGTCCTGCGGCCAAATCGGCCTGTTGGTCCAGGCGTGGACCTCGCGGACATCACCGATGGCCCCATCCCAGAGCCATTCGCAAATCAAGCGAACTCCTTCACCCGAGTGGCCCTGGTTGCCCATCTGAGTGGCAACTTTGTACTTGCGGGCCGCCTCGGTCAGCACACGGGCTTCATAGACCGTACGCGTCAGCGGTTTTTGCACATATACGTGTATGCCCCGCCTCATCGCCGCCATCGCGATTACAGCGTGCGTATGATCCGGCGTAGCGATAATCACCGCATCGATGTTTTTCTGCTTATCGAACATCTTGCGGAAATCGCTGTATACCCTGGCCTTCGGATAGTCTTTGCATACCCCGCCGGCATAAGCGGCATCCACGTCGCACAGCGCGACGATGTTTTCAGTTTTACATGCTCCTACGTTGTTTTTACCCATACCGCCCACGCCGATACCGGCTATATTGAGTTTCTCACTCGGGGACCTATACCTGGGTCCTCCGAGCACTTGCCGGGGCACAACCGTAAAGGCCATTGCTGCCGCGGCGCCGCCCATAAAATCACGCCGGGACACCCGCCGAAGGTGGCTCTGTCCCGGTCCAGGGCTTTGCCCTGGCCTATCCTGCTGTCTCGTGCTACGCAGAGTAGCATTGGGAATTTTTTTCTCGTCTCTCATATTAGTATTCCTTAAATAAACAAACGCCATTTAAAGTGTCTAAAAATCCGCCGAAGGCGGGCTTAACCGGTTACAATCTAACCAGCCAAATGTTACGGTATTGCACGGGATTGCCGTGGTCCTGCAGGTATATGCCGCCACGCTTAGTTACATCGCCGCCCAGAGATGCCTGAGTTGCCTTCGAGACCTCTACATTATCATGTATTTTCACGCCGTTGTGGATTACTGTCATGCGTGCGTTTCTGATTAGCTTGCCGGTACTGTCGAAACGCGGAGCTTGGAACGTGATGTCATAGGTTTGCCATTGCATCGGCGGGGCACACATGTTTACCAGCGGCGGCGCGACCTTGTAGATTCCACCGCATTCATTGTCCAAGCCTTCAAGGCCGTAGCTGTCGAGCACTTGCACTTCATATCGCCCATGGAGGTACACGCCGCTGTTGCCGCGTTTCTGGCCGCGCGCATCGGGCATAAATGGCGTGCGAAATTCCAGATGCAGCTTCACATCGGCGAACTCCTTTTTAGTTATAATCGAACCGGTCCGCGGCTTGACTTCCATCGCACCTGCGCCTACCAGTTTCCACTGCACCGACTCATCACCTGGTTCCTTACTTACGCGCTTCCACGCATCAAAGTTCTTGCCGTCGAAGAGCACAACTGCCCCTGCAGGCGGCTTGGCCCCCAACGTTGGTGACAGGCGAATCACTCTTTTCACTGCAAAACTGCCGCTAACGTCCGGGTCCTCGAAAGTCCCGGTGAACTTCCTGCCCTTAATGGCCCCCTGTACCTGGAGCTCGGCACCTTCGTATCTGGCCAGTCCTGTAAAGCGTACCGTTTTACCTTCGCGGTGTCCCTGGAGCACCGCCACAGGCTCCTCGCGAGTATCAAACTGGCCATAGAAACTGGCCCTGTATGCGCCTTGACCCAGAGCTATTACCTGCGCTACCAGCGGCCCCGAATCACTTTTGTCATCCAGTATCCAGCTTCCCTGCCAGTCGCCCATGGCGGGATCGGCGGCCTCGATGGCACGTCTGGCCTCAAGAGCCGGACCGCCGACCAATAGGTCAGCACAGGAGGATAGGAACAGAGACAGAAACAGTAGTGATATCAAAGCAACATTCCCGCCGAAGGCGGGCTTGATCCAGTCCAGGGCTTCGCCCTGGCCGCCGTTAATTAAAGAACTGTACCTTCCGTTTTTCATTATTACCTCCGAAATCATAACTTTTTCTCCTGTATAATGCCCAATTTTGTCGGTTAATTAAACCAGGGACGCCTCCTCTATGGGAAACGGTAACGATTTTGAAACCATTACACCCGCCCCCGCGTCTCCCGACGCGAGTCGGGGCGGCGGGCGAACTTCAGAAACTTTATCCGCGAATTTTCAATTCATTGCAATTAGTGCTGATTCGCGGCTAATTTTCTTTTTCGTTTAATTCTTCACCTGTATTTTTAATCGGTCAATCTGATTCATTACTTCCTGCGCCTGTTTACGCAGCGAATCATTCTTTGAAGTATGGATAATTCCATTGAGCACTGCCCTGGTCTGTTGAGCCCACCGGAGGCGGGGTTGATCCAGTCCGGGGCTTGCGTAAATGCCCTCGGCAATCTTAACCACTGCAAATTCCGCTTCCCTGAATAAAGTCTCGTCCCGGAGGTAATCTGCGGCCATCTGCAGTGCGACAAAAGATTTGACGTTGGCCAGACCCGCCAGTACCCGTTTCTTTTCACTTGCATCCGGTGCTAAGCTCATCGCCTGCTGATACATTTTCACCGTCTCTTCTGCTTGCCGGTCACTTTCAAGCCCAAGTAGGTGGACAGCGCCCCGCAGGGCAAGAATCCGGTGCAGCCTGTTGTCGGAACTCTCAGCTACCTTCAGCAGGTCAGGTGCCGGCTCGGGAGTAGGCCAGTCCGCCAGAGCACGAATAGCAGCCCGCCGAAGGCGGGTTTGATCCAGTCCAGGGCTTCGCCCTGGCCGGATTTCGGCGTTGCTGCTATCCAGCGCTTCGCGAAGGTAGGGTAAACCGCTGCTATCACCTATCTTGCCAAGCACGCTCAACAGAGAGGACCGTCTTTCGATATCTTTAACTGAAGGCAGCACAGCCAGCACCGCCTCAGCCTGTCGGTTCTTGTCTTCGATTTTATGGGCAACAGCGGCCACCGTCTTCTGGGCTTCGTTGCGGTCGGATGAGCTTTGTACATTTATCAGAAGCTCGACCAACGCCGGCATATGCTGCGGCCCGGCAATGACTTTTAAGACCTTGAACGATTCGGCCCGGACTTTGCGGTCCGAATCCTTCGCGGTTTTCAGTAAAGTGCTCACACCTCCGGAGATATTGCGCCGGCCTACACTGCTAATCAGTTCGACTTTTACCTTCGGATCAGCCTTTGGAATGCCCACCAAAATTTCTGCGTCAACCGTTGGACCGCGAAGACGATACAGGCTCTCGCGGGCAGTTTTCTGTTCATCACCACTGGTAGCTGCCGCCGTCTGTGCCAACAAGCCAACGGTCGAGGCATTACCGAGCTGGCCTAATGCCCTCAAGGCTGCAATCCGAACAGACTCGTCTGCGGCCTTCGCAGCGGTGATAACTACTGGCAAAGCTGCGGCGTCGCCGCGGTCGCCCAGGGCAGAGAGCAACTGAACCTGACTGGTAACCGAGAGTTTCGGCAGCTCTTTGGCCAAAACTTTTGTTACTTCTGTCCCGGGCATTTCTTTTACCATTGCTATGGCCACAGCCTGCATTTGCTGATCATCGCTCCTAAGGACGTCGAGGACTATACCGATGGCCTCATCCTGCGGCTGCTCGGAAGCAGCAAAGCAAACAGAATAAGAACACAACAGCAAAACAGCCAAAGAGTTAGAAATGTTGCACTTGGTTCTCATTTTGTACCGTTACCTTTTCGTCGCGCTGATTATGCCCCGCAGTGCAGCGGTACGAATCGGTTTAGGCATGTCCTCTTTCTGAAGTTCCCTGTAGATAGCTAAAGCCTGAGTTTTGTTGCCTTGGTCAGCAAGCTGGTCGGCGCACCTCAAATAAGCATCCAGAACCGACATTCGCAATTTGCCGCTCGTCTCGTCCTTTGCTTTTGCCAGCGCTTTGGTGGCCCCGGAACCGGCGATTCGGCCAAGAGCGGCAGCAGCGGCGGCAGCTATCGTTTCGTCGCGATTGCCAACAAGTCTGCTAAGAGCACGAACCGCTCTTTTGTCACGACGCTGACCCAACGAGTTGATTATGCCGACTTTCACCTTACCCCTTGCTTTTGGTAAGGCCTTGCGCAATGCCTCATTGACATCTGCACCGGGTATGCGCTCCAGGGCATATCTGGCCATATCAGAGGTTTCGGCGTCGGTCAGCATCCTACTTAAGGCCGGCACGGACCGCCTGGTGCCGATAATGCTCAATTGCCTGCAGACAAACTGCTTGCCGGCCCGCATTGCATGTGAGTCGAGCACCTCCAGCAGGCCTTCCTCAATTCGCCTCAGCTCCGCAGGTGAACCATGTGCCTGGCGCACACGGTCGCTTATCTCGGTGAGCGCCAGACGGCTTTGGCCCCAATCGTACAATTTAATCTTTTCCAGCAATTCTTCCATCTCGGACCCCTTTCCTGTACTTATCATAGGCTTCGGTTTCATATCAACTTTATAGTCACCAAATGCAAACTGAATACCGTCGAGATAGTGCCGCAGGATGGCTCGGTTCCAGAAGATGTGGTCATTGTGTCCGAGCGAGCAGTAGAATATGCGTCCTTTGCCCCATTTCTTGACCCAACTGATACCGGTATCGGTATCCGTTGGTTTGAATCCGTCAACGTTACGGGTGGCCGGGTCGCTCACATCGAGACTCATGAGAACAAGCTGCTTGTCCCGCGAATACAGTGGCGGGTCCGTTCTATAAATCTCGTCGTTTATCTTGAATCCTTTACCCTTGAAGGCTTCGGTCAGCGGATGGTCGGGCTCATCAATTTTAATCGCCCAGGTCCCGTTGGCGCGCCATGGATGACCGGTAAACTTGCCGCCCATCATTTCCATCGCTTCCGGCCACTCCTTAAAATTGTCCGTAGCTGCGTGAATACCTACTATGCCCTTTCCGCCTTTGACGAAGTTCATCAGACTTTTGCACAGCCGGCTGGTGCGTTCGGGATTGAACTTAAGGCCGCTGGTATTATTAAAGCAGACCGCGTCAAATTGCTTTAGGTTCTGCGGCTCGAATATGGACATGTCGTTGGTGATTACGGTCTCGAACGCCCCGGTCTTTTCCCCCATGATTTCGAGGGCTTTATTGCACAAGGGGATTGATTTGTGGAAGAAGCCTTCACACAGCCAGAAAACCAGGAGCTTGCGCGGCCTGTCGGGCCTGACGGTGGGCCTTCTCGGCACCGCCCTTTCTATTTTTCGCACTTCTTCCGACGTTACTTCCCGCAGCTTCGCCGGCGAGCCCGCCCGCGAGGGGCTTGTCCACAATGACAGGCACAAGGCTACAAGCAGTGCGATGGATTCCCGCAAAGCGGGGTCCCTGCTAATTTGTTTTGACCTTCGAATCATTTTGGCTCCTTTCTTTTTTCCGAGACTGTTATTTCAGAAACGGTAACTCATTTTTAAAACTAATGCTACAGGTACCACGGGCTGCGCATCACCGGGGTCAACATTCGGTTGGCCTCATAACTGTTAGTGACTCGTTCGGTCCGGGGATTCCATCTGAGCTTTTGCTCGGTCAGCATGGCGATGTTGGTCAAATGGCAGATAGTTGACGTTCGATGACCAACTTCGGCAGATGCTATCGGCTCGCCCCGTGACTTGACAGCGTCCAAGAAATTGCGATGATGCCCCGGACTTCGGCCCAGATGTATTTCATTCGGGCCGATCACTTCCTTGAGCAGGGACGGCGGCC
>CAYGBH010000150.1:0-8978 GCA_964348055.1 uncultured Pirellulales bacterium | reverse complement strand
CAAAGCGGGCATACCCGCTGGAGTCGGCCAAACAGGTTTTTGCCCGCTGTTGTGATTGTGCAGCTCAGGCATGTTTGGGCCTGGGCGAGAAAGAACTGTTTTAGCCCCACAGGCCTATAATATGGGCCTTTACGGAGCAACGGTTTTAGAGAGGGAAATGAAGATGTTAAAGAAATGTTTATTTGCAATTGCAGTGATAGCTTTGCTGGCAGTTACGGTACAGGCAGCCTCAGTTAAGTACAAAGGCGATCCTTATCCCTGGCCCGTAGAGTGGAAAAAGGTCGAGATATGTCGTATCCCGGTAATGATGGAGGTAGGTTTTTGGGTGGAGATCAAGAACTGTGAAGACGCCGAGATCCTGTTAAAACAGGTCAACTGCGAGACCATCGGCAAAGACCCAACAAAAGACTTTCCATGCTACCTTGGATGCGAGGACCTTGAGATAAGGACCAACTTCGAGGCAGAACTCAGTGGTGACTTGAGCCATGATATTGACATGAAGCATAAGGAGAGGTTCAACGGTGAGGAGCCTTTAATACTCCCCGGCGATGGTAAATGGAAAGATGTTGAAGTTTGTATCCAAGCCTACAAAGTCGAGCTTTGGGACTTTAAGTACGCAGCAGGTACGAAGGATAAAATTGGTGACCTTAAAGTAAAGATAAAACCAACGCTGGACATTAGTGATATTTATCCGCCGGACGTGCCGTAAGTCACCCAGCAGGGATAGCGTTTATTAAGTTGGTGACGAACGTCTGTAATCTGCTGCAGTTCTGGTGACTGCTAAGAAAAGGAAGGGAGGGATGGATATACCATCCCTCCCTAAATTTTTACAAAAAATCGTGAATCTGGGTGAAATAGGCAAATTAGACTTGACATTTAAGTAGAAAAATGGTAAGATTGGGTAATAAGTTATAATAAGCAGAGACGAAGTAAGTGTGAATGCCCTTATCAGAAGCAAGGACGTTAAGTTGCTAGAAAAGCCATAGGGTTGCTTGTTGGCGGTCGTTATGAGGATTTTGTGAGGATTTACAAAAAGTAAGGAAGTTAAATCGCTGAACAAGGTAAAAGCCGTAATATTGGCGCAAAATTAAGGGAATCAACCAGGAGGGATAAATCAAGGATTAAGAAGGATTAAATATCAAACATGGACATACACCACGGGTGGAGCTGTTACAGGGGTATCAGGATTATAGAGCAAAATTCAAAAACTTTGAAACAGTTGGCATTCTTAGTTAGTGTTATTTCGAGTCTCTCAATGGGAGGTGACGAATGGAGAGCCAAAATGGCCTAAATAATAGAGTAGATTGCTGCTTGGCTGGAGAGGAAAAGGACTGCGGCCGTGGCAGGCCGCGCCCACCTGCCAAAACCCTGTTTTTTAACGTTTCTGGTCTTGTTTGGGTTGTCGCAATTGCGCTGGCTGTAGTTTTGTCGGCTGGGCCTGCATTTGGGCAGTTTATCATCCAGCCAATGAGGATGTACATTCCAGTCCGCCCTGGGCGGATAATCAAGACGCCGCTGAAGCTTAGCAGCGTTGATCCCAACGCGGTCCACACAATAGATTTTAATTTAGTCGAGCTGAGCCAGTGGGAGGATGGCTCGTGGCGAGTGATTGAGCCTAACGTTACCGACCCTAATCACCCTGATTTTGGTTTTGATGTGTCAAAGCTGTCCTCGTGCCGTGAGTGGATAAAGCTGGCCCGTGATACTGTTGTTCTCGACCCGCTGGATATAGACGAAGTAGAGGTAAGTTTAAGAGTTCCTCGCGGTATCCGTGGATTCTACGTTGCGGGGATTGTTGCCTCATTGCAGCACAGGCCGGGCATAATAGAAGGAGGAGTGGGTGTGATCGTACAGTTTTTGGTTCCTGTTCTTGTTGAGGTGCAGAGTCGAATGCCGATGCGCCACAATGTAGAATATCTCGACATTGGGCTGGAGTCCATTGAGAGCAATGGATACCAGCCGGCAACAACGCAGGTCTCAGTGAATGTTGCAAATAATGGTGGAACGTTCTCCAGCCTGAAGGTCATCACGAGACTTAGAGGTTTCTCGAGTGGGCACTGGCGACAAATTACAGAAACAGAGCTTCCGGGGGCCGGTATCATACCGGGGGCCAAATTGAAGTTAAGAGGCGACATCGGGCGGATCCTTCCGCCCGGGCAATACATGATAAACGGGGCGCTCTATGTGGATGGCCGACTTGCAAAGACGTTTGCAAAGGAGATAGATTTTGCCGGCCACCCGAGTGCTAAGAAGGATGTAGCGGGTGATGCGCCACTTATCTTGAACTCGAGGGAGGTTTTCATAAGCACGCTGCCGGGGGCTACGCGCAGGGGAGTGCTAAAAGTATTGAACAGTTCGGATGAAACGGTCAATGTCCAGGCGTCTTTGGCATTACCGTCTGGTCTTGAGAACAGGGTCTTCGGCAACGTGAGGGGAGGTGATTTGGACTGCTCCCAGTGGGTGAAGATAAGGCCTGACAAATTCACGCTCCGTAGCGGGGCCCAGCAGAGCATCGGTATTGTTACCACAATGCCGAGCCCCGTAGAGGCGCATCCCTACTATTATGCGGTTCTGCGTCTGCAATCCACCTATCCTGACGGTCAGAACGCCGGGGTAACAGCCGCGTACACCTGTGTCGAAAACAGTACGGTCGAGGCCAGCCCTTCGGCCCACATACAGACGATGACCCTTGCCGCCGGGGCCGAGCCATCCAAGTATCTTGTTGTCGTCAGGGGCGGCAATTTCGGAATCGTCCACTTCACGCCCAGGTGCAGGGTCGCAGTTACAGAGCCTGATACGGGAAGAAACATGATAATGAAATTGCTCGGCAGCAACAGGTCGGGTCTGATGCTGCCGCTTGAAGCCAGGGATTTCTCGGAAATTCTTGATTTTTCCAGAATCCCTTCCGGGGTGTACCGTGTTACAGCGGCTTTAGAATACGCCCCAGATGTCATAACAGAGAGACAAATGGCTATACGTGTCTCGGGCGAAGGGGGAGGGCAGAGATTCGTTGAAATCATGCAGTTAGAGGAGGAGCTCGCACAGAAGATAGAGGTTCAATGGTAATAGGCCGGCAGAGGGATTTTTTGCTAAAGAAAGGTGCTGGATTGCCGATACAAGGCAGAAGAGCCGTAAGATTGCCGGTAAATTGTTCCAGAAAGGTACGTTGACTTATGGCCAGGAAAAATATTGGTCGGATTTTATCGGGCGGTGCGATAATATTCTGCATCGTTGTGCTCTGCGCGCTGGACAGCGACGTCCAGGCCCAGTTTGTGCCGAAAATAAAGACTTATACCATCTCCGGCTCAGTAACTCTGAGCGACGGTTCAGGAGGTCTGGAAGGCGTGACGATGAAGGGTCTGCCTAATGACCCGGTTACCGGCATTGACGGCAGTTACAGCGTCACCGTAAATTACGGCTGGGGCGGCAGGGTTATACCGCAAAAAGACGGTTACGCCTTCGAACCGGCCAGCAAGACCTATAGAAAGGTTACCGGCGACCAGAGTAATGAGGACTACATTGCGACAGTGAGGACCTATACCATTTCCGGTGCAGTAGAAGGTATGGAGGGGGTGGTAATGAACGGCCTGCCGGGTAATCCGATTACCGGCCCGAACGGTGCTTACAGCGTTACCGTTGAGTACGGCTTCAGCGGCATGGTTATACCGGCAAAAGAAGGCTACACTTTCACACCGGATAGCAGGCAGTACGATACTGTCAACAGGGACCTGACAAATCAAAACTACAAACCGGCATTAATTACCTTTACAATTTCCGGTTCAGCTGACGTGGCGGGCGTGGTAATGAACGGTCTGCCGGGCAATCCGGTTACCGACAGGAACGGCAACTACAGCGCCAGCGTTGATTACGGCTTCAGCGGCACGGTTACACCGAGGAGAGAAGGTTACACCTTTGAGCCGGCTGAGCGGCAATACACTGAACTTGTCAGCGCCCAGCCTAATGAGGACTATACTGCAACCGTGATGACGTATACAATTTCCGGTAATGCGGATATAGACGGTGTGGAAATGCGCGGTCTGCCGGGCAATCCTGTTACCGATGCAAGCGGGTATTACAGTGCCAGCGTTGACTACGGTTTCACCGGCAGGGTTACACCGACAAAGGAAGGTTACAGCTTTAACCCGGCCAGCAAGACCTATAGTAAAGTTACAAGCGACAAGAGCAATGAGGACTACACTGCGAAAGTGAAGATGTTAACCATTTCCGGTAAGGCTGGAATGGAAGGCGTCGTAATGAACGGTCTACCGGGTAATCCGGTTACCGTCAGGGGTGGTGCCTACAAAGCTACTGTTGAGTACGGCTGGAGCGGCACGGTCATACCGGAAAAAGAAGGTTACACATTCTCTCCGGATAATAAACCATACGGTTACCTTACCGCGGACCAGACGAATGAAAACTATACTGCGACAGAGATTACCTATACAATTTCCGGTTCAATTGGGGAGCAAGGCGTAGTAATGAACGGGCTGCCGGGTAATCCGGTTAGCGATAGGGCCGGCATTTACAGTGCAATCGTTAGGTACGGCTTCAGCGGTACGGTCACGCCGAGGCGGGAAGGTTACAGCTTTAATCCGCCTGCACGGCAATATGATGATGTTATCAGTGATATGGCTAATGAGGACTACACCGCAACTCTGGCAGAGCATATCATCTCCGGTACGATAATCTCTGACAGAGGACCGGTCGAAGATGTATTCGTAGTAGCAGATATGGGAGGAGGTAACAGTACGACCGACGCGAGCGGCCGGTATGAACTCCCGGTGGATTATGGCTGGAAGGGCACGATTACGCCGACAAAGGAAGGTTACACTTTCGCCCCGGTTAATAAACGATACCCTTCTGTTACCAGGGACCAGACGAATCAAAACTACACCGGGAATGTGTTGATGTTTACTCTCTCCGGCAGTATGATTATTGCGGGGACACCCATCGATGGTGTATCGATGACAGCAAGCGAAGGCGGAGGTTCCGATACCACCGACAGTAAAGGCGAGTGGGCTATCAAAGTGCCCTATGGCTGGACCGGGGAGGTTACGGCCATAAAAGAAGGATTCGAGTTCACTCCATCCAGCGTGCCGTACACTAACGTTACCCAGAATTATAGGAACGGTGTGCCGGAAACATTAGGGCGGCGTAGGCTGCCGGCGCGTGAGCCCACTTTGCCGCCGGCGCGTGAGCCCACTTTGCCACCGGTGCGGGAGCCCACTTTACCACCGGTGCGCGAGCCCATAGTGCCGCCAGTTACGCCCCCTGTGGAGCCTGGGCCACCGAAAACGCCTTTGGAGGCGCAGATAGACAGGATACAAACGCAATTGGCCGAACTTTTGCGTCAGGCTGCAGGAGAGGCCGCACCAGCAGTTCCGGCGATAGAAGGACCAGTTGCTCCGGAAGAAGTGCTTATTACTAATACGTTTGTCACTAATGACCTTCCCACGGAAGTGCTCCCGACCCTCGCATCGCAGGCGGGTATTGCAATTATTCCGGATGAGACCGTCGTTGGGGTGGTAACCTGTGACCTCAGAGAAGTGCCGCTCGAAACAGCACTGGAAATCGTCCTGGCCGGCACTCCCTATGTTGTGAAGAAAACACCGTATTATTACCTGGTTTGTTCAGGAGGCCTAACAGACACGATGTTCCCGGTTGTGAGCGAAACGCGTCACATAAAACTGAACTATATGGCGGCCGACGCAGCAGTGGCACTTCTATCGACCAATTTTCGGCAATACGTTCAGGGCGAAACCAACACCCACACAGTCTCTGTTACCGCACCGCCGACTTTGATGAATCGTATCGTCGAGGACCTGAAAAGGATGGACATGCCGCCGCGCCATGTTTTACTGGATGCGCGCATTGTCGTTATGGAACGCGGTGACCTGCTGAACTTGGGTGTCGAGTGGGGTTGGCCCAAAATTAGCGCCGGACTTTTTAGCAATGACCTAAGCGGGCGTGGGGTTGGGACGCTATCCGACTTCGGCGGCAAATGGCCGTGGGGCATCTCGATCGGGTATACGCCTGATGCGACATTCACCGGTTCGCTGGAGCTGACGTTGAACCTTCTTGTCGAGAATGGCGAAGCGACCATACTGTCCAAGCCTCAGGTGTTAGCCCAGGATGGCAGGCAGTCACAAATCCGGGTTTTGACCGAAGAGTATTATATGTTGACCCCGCCTGAGACGGGCTACTATGGGTACACCCGTTCTGAACTACAGGAAATCACGTCCGGCACGACATTGACTATCACACCCCGCATCGGGGATAATAATGATATTACACTGGAGGTGGCTGTCGAGGTCAGTGACAGCATACCGCGGGGTAGAGGAAGCGATCTTCCCGTGGTTACGCGCCGAACAGCCAATAACGTCGTGCGTATCGAAGACGGCGGAACGGTTGCACTGGCCGGCCTGACCGAGAACCGGACACGGTTGAAACGTAAGCGGGTCCCAGGCCTCAGCCGCCTCCCAGTAGTGGGATATCTGTTTAAGAATAGCGAGACTGATGAGTCTACCCGGGAGATTGCTGTGTTCGTCACGGCACACCTGGTATCCGAGACAGGTCGACCCATCAGTTTCAGTGAACCAGCATCCGGAGTTCGTCGGGCTCCGGCTCCGACCCAGCCCCAGATGGGCGGAGAGCAGGGATTTAGGATGCAGCTTCGAGAAAGCTTGTCACGTTTCTGACCGGATGAAACACATATTGGCAGGAGACAAGAACTGTGAAGTCAATTAGGTACGAGTCGAGAAATGGTGGCGTGAATATTGTGTTGTTGCTGCTGGCGCTTATGGCTTCGGACGGGGGTGGTTGTATGCAACATAGTGGGGGCTTTGAGGTCATACCCGTGAGTAACCGGTACGTACTTGCCCTAAGCTCCGACGATGTTGTACAAGTGATGCGCCGAGCCGGCTTTTCCGATGATCAGATTCTGGAGCTTGGAACAGACGTGCACGACGGGATGTTAGAGTCGGGAGCAGTACAAATCAAGGTAGGCGACAAGGTGGAGGTCGTTTTTGCTGCCAATGGTGATGATGTGTACATCGGTACTCGCCTGAGGGGTAACTTCATCTACAATGTGAAAACAGGTTGGCGTAGACCAGGCGACCTATCGCCGTAGTACGGTGGGGCTCTTTTGGAAAACGCCGCCTGGTAAACATTGGCGATGTTCAACTCTGTAAACCATCGGTGAGACAGCCCAAAGCTTAGGTGTTGGCAGAAGAGCAGGATATTTACGGCCTGCTAAATACTGATATAGCCGATACTTCAAGAATAAGCTGATCTGGGCAGGTTTTAAAAATCCGCTGCTTTATTTAGATGCGCCGGGTGTGCAGTTATGCGAATGATTAGAGCTATCGAGATTTGTAAAACAAAAGAAACTTATCAATTCACAAAAACATAAATTTTACCGCTGACAACACCCCCAAACAAGTTTGAGGCTGCCACGCCGGCTTCGGTTAATAACGCAAAGCTCGATAAAACGCTAAGCTTGAAAGGAGCACCGAACGAGAAACGCCCGGGCGAGAATCGAGGCAAATAACTGCCAAATTGGCACAGAGCAGGAAGGGCAAGGAAGGTGTAACCAATTGTTATTACAGCAATTATAATTTTCATTTATTTGGGCACGCTGTTTGCACTGTTATTGAGTGTTAGGGTATATCTGTAATTGCAATTTCGTCTGCGTAGAAAGAGGATTTAGCTATGAAATTCGACAAATTCACATTGAAGGCTCAGGAGGCGTTAGCGACTGCTCAGCAGATTGTGATGGCTAAATCGCACACTGTTCTGTCGCCATTGCATTTATTAAGCGCTGTTTGCGGAGACGATGCGGGCATTGCGGTTATGATTTTGAAGAAGATCGGCGCTAATGTTTCACGGATTAAAGAGATGACAGAAAGCGAACTTGGTCGGCTGCCACAGGGCAACAGTAGTAATCAGCTTCTGCCTGACCCGGCCTTTAATCAGGTTGTTCTGGATGCCCAGAACCGGGCTGATGCGATGGGTGACGAATACTTGAGCGTCGAGCACCTGTTTCTTTCGCTTGCTTCGGTGCAAAGCGATGCGAAGGAAATCCTGCGCCTTAACTCGGTCACGCCGGAACAGATTGAAAACGCCCTGAAAGAAATTCGCGGGCCGGAAAAGATAACCGACCAGAGCCCGGAAGATAAATACAAGGCCCTGGAGCGATACGGGATTGACCTTCTGGAGATGGCCCGCAACGGAAAGCTTGACCCTGTTATCGGCAGAGACGAGGAGATTCGGCGATGTATGCAGGTCTTAAATCGCCGGACAAAAAATAATCCGGTACTAATCGGCGAGCCGGGGGTGGGCAAAACCGCAATTGTCGAAGGCCTTGCTCAGCGGATAATTGCAGGTGACGTCCCTACGGGCCTGAAAAATAAAAGAATCGTTGCTCTGGATATGGGGGCGTTGATAGCGGGGACAAAATTCAGGGGCGAATTTGAGGACCGGCTCAAGGCGGTGCTCAAGGAAGTCATCGGCGCCCAAGGACAAATAATACTTTTCATTGATGAGCTGCATACCGTAGTAGGTGCAGGCAAAGCTGAAGGCGCAGTTGATGCGGGTAACCTGCTAAAGCCATCACTTGCGCGGGGCGAATTGCGCTGTATCGGTGCAACCACAATTGACGAATATCGCAAGTATGTGGAAAAAGACGCGGCGCTCGAGAGGCGTTTTCAGCCGATCCTGATTGACCCGCCGAGCGTTGAAGAAACCATAGCCATCCTCCGAGGACTAAAGAGCCGCTATGACACCCACCACGGGGTCCGGATTACGGACTCGGCGCTTGTTGCCGCTGCGACTTTATCCAACCGCTACATAACAGACCGATGGCTGCCGGACAAGGCGATAGATTTGATCGACGAGTCAGCCTCGAAACTGCGGATTGAGAATGACTCGCTGCCTGCTGAGCTGGATAGTATTCGCAGAAAGATTGTTCAGCTTCAAAT
>CAYGBH010000149.1:0-9022 GCA_964348055.1 uncultured Pirellulales bacterium | reverse complement strand
ATGTCATCCTTGGGACGCCGACAGCAGTCATGCCTGCCTGGGTGGCGCGGAAATATCCGGAGACACTTCGGCAGAAGCGCGATGGGACGCGTATTATCTGGGGCGGCAGAAAACACAACTGCTTTTCAAATGGCACGTATCGGCTTCTTTCAGAGCGAATCACCCGCGCAATGGCCGAACACTTTGCCAACAAAACCAACGTTATCGGGTGGCAGACAGATAATGAATTCGGAGGTGGAGAATGTCACTGTCAGACCTGTCTTGCCGAGTTCCAGGATTGGTTGAAAAAGAAGTATGGCACACTGGATGCGTTGAATCGTGCATGGGGCAATCATTTCTGGGGGCTGAATTTCACAATCTGGGGAGAAATCACGTTCCCAGATAATCGCACTGACGAGACCTGGGCTATGGGCAATCCCAGCGCGTGTCTGGACTGGAAGCGTTTTACATCGTGGCTGCGTGTCCGTTTCCAGGCGGATCAAGTCCGCATACTCCGCCGTATTTGCCCTGGTGACTTCGTGACACACAATTTCATGGGACTGTATAGCGAACTGGATTACTATGAGCTGGCCCATGATCTTGATTTCGTTACGTGGGACAACTATCCGATCTGGTCCAACAAGCCAGACATCCCGTACGGTGCCTCGTTGGCTGCTGATGTTATGCGTGGACTCAAGGGTAAGAACTTCATGATTATGGAGCAGACTGCCGGTCCCTGCGGATGGGGAGCATTTGGACGTAATCCTTGGCCGGGAGAGATTCGCAAGATCGCGTACCAGCAACTCGCTCATGGCTCCGACGGGCAAATTTGGTTCCGCTGGCGCACCTGCACAGTGGGACGCGAGCAGTATTGGCACGGTCTGCTCGGTCATGACGGAAAACCTCTCAGACGCTACGATGAGGCAGCACAAACGGCGAAGGAATTCCGTAAACTTACGGATCATCTAAGGGGAACAACAGTTGAGTCGGATGTGGCAATTATCTATGACTACGACAATCTCTGGTCTCTCAATTTCCAGCCCGGGTACGCGGGTAATAGTCTCCAGGCTGCCATTCTGCGGTATTACAATGCATTGTATCGAGCAGGTGTGAATGTAGACATTGTGAACCGAAGGGCGAATCTTACGAAGTACAAGCTTGTTCTGGCACCAGATTTGTCCCTGATGCCTGACGAGACGGCCCACAAGCTGAGTCAATATGTTGAGAAAGGTGGGGTTTTGCTGGCCGACTGCAGGACTGGTGTCAAGGACTGCAACAATCTTTGTCACGAAAGGACGCTTCCAGGTTTGCTTTCACCGGTGTTAGGAATCCGTATCGAGGAATACAGCGCTTTGGGCGCAGATACTTGTTACGTGGTCAAAGGCACTGCAGGCTTGGACGGAACGTACACGGCCGTCCATTATGTGGATTGGGTGACACCTGACGGCGCCGAAACCGTAGCTTGCTATGCCGATCAGTGGCATATGGAGCCATTTTCGGCTGTGACACGGCATAGCCATGGCAAAGGCAAGGGTTGGTATGTCGGCACGATCATCAAGGAGGAATCCTTCTACGATAGCCTGATCGCTGAACTACTCGAAGACGCCGGTATTCGACCACTGGTGCACCCTCCGAATGGAATTGAAGTTTCGATTCGGCAGGGGCATGGCAAGAAACTACTCTTCCTATTGAATCATACCGAGAAGCCGAAGATTGTAGATGTCCCGGAAGGCAGCATTGAACTGCTCAGCAATACCAGGACAAAGACAACGCTGAGATTAGACAGGTTCGGCGTGGCGGTTGTTCTCTTGGAGCCGTAGTCCCCATGACAACACAAGGCCAACGATTCAACTCCAATAATACACCGCGGTGGTTTGGTTGTCTCGCATGCGGCATACGTTTTATCTGCCTGTTTGGGTTCTTTTCCGCAGTAGCGACCGCTTCCGATGCCAAGATTCTTAAGCAGAACATACAGGTCAGAGCCTACTGTATACAGGAGCCACTCTTTTTCGAATGCTAAAAAATTTTTTTATAGAATTTTAAATCACATTTTGTGGTTGAGAATCGCTGTATTAATTGGTTGTAACATAGATAATTGCAGCCATCTTAAGCCCCTGCTCCACCTCGTCGAGATAGGAAGGAGAGGTTAGATAGCAGGGGCATTTTAATCTACTACTCGCATCCTTTTCATTCTACCTATTTTGTGGGAATGTAGAGAAAAGGGCTATTAACTACCATAAATCACTTATAAAGCCTCTTAATTCTGGGAAAAAAATTTCAGATAGTTGCTATTGAAAGAAGATTTTGGTATTATGTTACAATTAAAAGGTCAGAAGTGTATCATAAGGTGCCCATTAGAAATCTAGGTTAGAGAAAAGCTGTTACACAAAAAATTTAAGTCTCTCATAGCCGACCTTTTCTGCTCGTTAGTGTTTTTATATATTCAGAAATTTGCAATATATAGTTGAAAGGAAGGGTACGGGCATGAAAATACAAAACTATAAAGTTCCAAACTCCCACCGAGGATTTACGCTGATAGAACTCTTGGTGGTAATCGCCATCATTGCATTACTCATGGCCATATTAATGCCGGCACTAAATCGGGTGAAGAAACAAGCAAAAACGATAGGCTGTCAAGCGAGCCTACGCCAGTGGATCTTTATCTGGAAGATGTATACTGATGATAACAACGGCTACTTTCACATAGGCTTGGGCGGAGAGAGCCAAACGGGGGGAGACAGATGGCCGACCGTAATGCGCACACACTACAAAAATCTCGATATGCGCATCTGCCCGATGGCCAAGAAACCTCTGTCCGAAGGAGGTCGAACCCCCTTTGCAGCCTGGGGAATATTTAGCGACGGCAGCTATGGTAGTTATGGTTTCAACGAGTGGCTTTGCAATCGAGTAGTCAGTGCCGGTGGACAGGAAGAAAACTACTGGAGGAGTGTCAATAGCAAGCCTGCACATAATATACCGCTCTTTCTTGATTGTTACTGGTACGATGTGTGGTCGCATTCAGTTGACCGACCTCCAGAACATGAAGGCGATACGCATAGCCCCGGTGTCAATGAAATGCGGCGTGTCTGTCTTAACCGACACAACGCAGCGGTAAATAGCGCTTTCCTGGATTGGTCTGTCAGGAAAGTCGATCTTAAAGAGTTGTGGACATTTAAATGGCACAAAAACTATGACATTCATGGCCCCTGGACCATAGCAGGTGGTGTCCAGAAGGACGACTGGCCGGTATGGATGAGAGGCATGAGAGACTACTAAGATTAGTGGCATATGAAACCATATACAGCGGTCACAAGAAACAGCTATGGAAAAGGTAAAAGCTGGTATATCGGTACAGCAGTGAAATCGGACGCAATACTACCTCCAAAAGAACCGGGGCCCATACCGAAAGTAATCAATATAGACCCCGGATTGATACGAAATCTTCCTCTAACCAAAGCTAACTACAGCCGTGGTCATAGGTTCCTTATCAAGCTACTCAGTTCATCAGTTCAACAATGACGCCCCGATGCAGGTCTTGCCCTACAGAGAATGACAATGTTAGTTACCCACAAGAAAACGAATCTCGGAGGGAGATAACGCCCGGTTGTAGATCTTGACTTCGTCTATTACACCATCGTAGAATCGGTCTGTTTCCTGGGAATTCATAGCTATAGTGAGATTGTGCGTTTGAACGTCTATCAATCCTACATGAGCCACAGTGACACCTAAGATACCATCGACATAAGTCTTGAGCTCACTTCCGTCATAGGTTCCAGCCACATGGTGCCACTCGCCATTAAACGATTCGTCCACTCTGACTTGCGCCAGGTACCAAGTACCATCAAAAATGAAAAACTCTATCGAATTGGAAGAAGCGTGCTTGATCGCATAAGCGTTATCGCCTTTGCCCACATAGGGTTTATGCTGGCCGCTGCCGGCATCATTCGTGTTGACCCACGCTGAAAGCGTAATTTGCTCTGTGATATCAAAGGCTGCATTATTACCGCAATCAACATAATCATTCACTCCGTCAAATGATAGCGCCATCCCGGCTATACCTTCGACAAAGGCCGGATTTCCCCTTATGGTACCATTTAGCCCGTTGCCGGAACCATCTTGGACATTGTTCTCAAATGAATAGGAGGCCACCAGATTACCGGTGCCGGGATCAACCGGTTCCAGCTCCGGTTCGGGCTCTACAGGCAGCGACCGAGACAGACGAATATCGTCGATGAACACATAGCCTGAACCGCCAGGGACAGGATTGGCCTTGTTCCCGAAACCAATAGACATCGTATTGACATTGGCAAGGTCCACACCTAAATCTGCAAAATCCTGCAGGAGGATATCCCACTGGGTCCAGCCACCAGCCCGCGCTGCTTTCGGATTATCGTTAGTTATCACCGTGCCATTGAGAGCAATATACATCGGCTCATCAGCATTTGTCAAATTGCCTTTGTAAAACAGCGTCAGCGTGAGAACGTCATCCTGGGTCCAGTCAGCATTCAACGTCCTGGTCACCTCAGAGAGCCCTGCTGTACTGTTATCGTACATTAGTGGTACCGACTGATTGCCGCCATGCACTATCCCGGTCTCCATGGAAGGCTGGAAGGGTTCGGTATATCCTATGGTCGAGCCGTTTGCTGACGGATTATCAAATCCATCTATCCACGTCAAATATACCGGATTGCTGCCCTCTTCCCCAGCAAGAATGTCATTGTAGGACTCGAAATCATCTACAACAATATAGTTGGCTACCGTGAAGCTCCAGACGCTGCCTTTCCATAGACTATTCGGCTCGGTCCCATCGACCCGCCAGTAATAAGTCTGACCCCACTGAAGAGGTGCCTCAATGGGAGTGTAGCTTGTAGCATCCAGATCCTGGCTACCTCGATATATACCTGTAGTATCAGCGATATCGGCATTGTTCACATCGCTGAAATCGGTGCCGAAGTACACTTCTTGCTTGTCAGCAGACTTTCCCGGCGTCCAGCTAAGAGTAATTTCTCTCGAGACGTCTATAGCACCGTCGGCTGGATACGGTTCAGTAGCCTTTACTGCTCCCCCTGGTGCAACTCCGGGAATATACTCTCCTGCATAGACAGAAACAAAATCCAACCATAATGTAACTTCACTGCCGGCACAGTGAAACTCATACTTTGCTTCGGCGTTCATGGCTTCAGCGGTAATTGCATACTCAGCCCACTCGGTCGTCAACTCGAAGTCTGTCCAGCCCCATCCATCATCAGAGTTGTCCGTTGGTTTCATCTTTGCTCCAAGGGGACGTGGTTCTGCAGCTTTGGCCCAGAAGCTGGTAGTATACTGCGCGCCAACTTCGAGCGGGATGGGACTATACGCCACAATGCAAAACCAGTTGGTGCCTCCTCGGGGCTCGATCCTCAGGCTTCTTGTACCGTCAATGTAGCTGGCTTCATCGAATTCGATGGTGCTGCTTAGACCATCTCCCGAACCCCAAAACCACCAATGGTAATAATCCTCGTCGGGCTGGATAACCTCATCTTCTTCAAAACTTCCGTTGGTTATAAGGGGAGGGGACACCGCCAATTGGACATTGTCAAAGAAAACCCAGCTATGATTAGGTACTGCTGTTGGAGATGAATTCACAATCTCAATACCAATAGCATAGCCAATCGATGCTGGTACGTCAGCCGCATTAAATGCCAACTCAAAGGGACCATCCATCTCCGTGTTAGAAGCCGCGGGCATGATATCTGTCGTGGCCACGGTGGTGCGCGTAACACCATCATCATAATAGAGCGATACGGTTAATTGGCCGCCACCCAGAACACTCCAATCGCCAACAAGGTCTGTATAATAATCAGACGCAAGCAGCGATAGGGTAAATTGGTTGCCCGGAGCAATAATATGCGCGGTCGTCTGCCAAACGCTGGGATCACCATCCATCAAAAAGGCTGTATAACCGTATCCGGGATAGGTCTCTTCAACATCGATCCCTGAATCGGCCGGCGGCGTATCACTGCTCCAACCAGGGATCAGGTCCCAGTCTTTATTTATCTTTCCTTCATCCGGCAATTCAAAATCACCATTGAACACGATAGGAGGGGCCACCGTCAGTTGGACATCGTCAAAGAAAACCCAGCTATGATTAGGTACTGCTGTTGGAGATGAATTCACAATCTCAATACCAATAGCATAGCCAATCGATGCTGGTACGTCAGCCGCATTAAATGCCAACTCAAAGGGACCATCCATCTCCGTGTTAGAAGCCGCGGGCATGATATCTGTCGTGGCCACGGTGGTGCGCGTAACACCATCATCATAATAGAGCGATACGGTTAATTGGCCGCCACCCAGAACACTCCAATCGCCAACAAGGTCTGTATAATAATCAGACGCAAGCAGCGATAGGGTAAATTGGTTGCCCGGAGCAATAATATGCGCGGTCGTCTGCCAAACGCTGGGATCACCATCCATCAAAAAGGCTGTATAACCGTATCCGGGATAGGTCTCTTCAACATCGATCCCTGAATCGGCCGGCGGCGTATCACTGCTCCAACCAGGGATCAGGTCCCAGTCTTTATTGATCTTTCCTTCACCCGGCAATTCAAAATCACCATTGAACACGATAGAAGTGGTCACCGTCAGTTGGACATCATCAAAGAAAACCCAGCTATGATTAGGCACTGCTGTTGGAGATGAATTCACAATCTCAATACCAATAGCATAGCCAATTGATGCTAGTACGTCAGCCGCATTAAATGTCAGCTCAAAGGGACCATCCATCTCCGTGTTAGAAGCCGCAGGCATGATATCTGTCGTGGCCACGGTGGTGCGCGTAACACCATCATCATAATAGAGCGATACGGTTAATTGGCCGCCACCCAGAACACTCCAATCGCCAACAAGGTCTGTATAATAATCAGACGCAAGCAGCGATAGGGTAAATTGGTTGCCCGGAGCAATAATATGCGCGGTCGTCTGCCAAACGCTGGGATCACCATCCATCAAAAAGGCTGTATAACCGTATCCGGGATAGGTCTCTTCAACATCGATCCCTGAATCGGCCGGCGGCGTATCACTGCTCCAACCAGGGATCAGGTCCCAGTCCGTATTGATCTTTCCTTCACCCGGCAATTCAAAATCACCATTGATCACGATAGGCGCAGGCTCATCAGGTTCGGGTCCTGCCTCTACATAGAGCGAAACAAGATCCAACCAGAAGGTATCATCCGTAGCTGCACAGTGGAACTCCAGCTTGGCCGAGGCGTTCGCGGCGGGCGCGCTAAAGGAATACTCGGCCCAGTCGGTTGTCAACTGAAACTGCGTCCAGCCCCAATCAATAGAGCCATCCGTTGCTTTCATCTTTACGCTAAGCGGACGCGGTGCTGCTGCCTTGGCCCAAAAACTCGTGGTATAAGTTTGGCCCACCTCAAGCGAGAGGCCGTCTTGCAGTAGTATGAAATACCAGTCGGTACCTCCTCGGGGCTCGACCCTCAGGCTTCTGGTACCATCAATGAATTCAGTTTCATCGATTGCAACAGTACTGTTTAAGCCGCCTTCCCAGCCCCAGGTAGCCCATGCTTCCCAAGCCGGGTCGTCTAAGATAACCTCATCCTCCTCGAAACTCGGATTCTGCACCTGGTTGTCGACGACTTGAGCCTTGGCTGTCGATAGGATTGTGAGCATTACTAACAACATCAAAAATGAAAGTTTTTTAGACATGATAGTCCTCCTTCTTAGAAAAAAGTGTGTATAGTTACCTGTTGGCCATGAGCAAAAACTGAACGAGGCCATTTCACCTTCAGCATAAGCTGCCCATGTCTCCACAGACGGTTTATTACGATTTGCTGGCTTCACCTCTCTTCCTTGGCCCAAGACGGATGATTTAGCGAAAAGCGAAAACCCAACACGGGCAACAAGATTTCCACATACCGACTGGGTCCTACAATGCATTTATACAAAGCCGGTTGCCCTTCCGTCAAGGAAAAAAGCTTCTCAAACTTCGGAGTTTTTGAAGTTTTTCTGGTGGGAAGATTCAATTCAAGGCACACTCTCTGGGTATGACGATATAAGGGGTAATTGTCAGATTTTGATAAATCCTTGCTGCATAATGAGATGTACTATGTTGAAACGTAAATCTTTAATGGAATCAATATCGTCAAACCTGTATGATTTTCTCAAGAAAGCAGGCAAAAATTTGTTATTGCCGGACAATAAATTCCTGCGAGACGGCCTTGTAAACCCAATCTCGATATCGATCGTAAAGAGCGTCAAAGGCACCTGCATGGATCTTATCAGACTGCTCAAGCCCTGATATTACCTGCAGAACCTGGGATTATTGGCGTGATAGCGGCAAACTCAGAGCAACTAAATTCGCCAGAAGGGTGTGGTATTTAAAGGAAGAACTGGAAAAATTCCTGCAAAACAAAACCGAGGAGCGAGGGCAGAAATGTTGATTTATTTTGCAAGAAAATATTTGCGCTTTTTGGCTGCCTCTGATAGAATGGCTGCCTGTCAGCCGCTACTGGTAGCCGCTTTCCCTTAATGGAGCAAGCACTGAAAAATTTAGGCGCCCGTAGCTCAGTAGGATAGAGCATCGGTTTCCTAAACCGAAGGTCACAGGTTCGAATCCTGTCGGGCGTAGTTTTATAAGATCCTGTCTATAAAAGACTTGTCTCGCTCGCATCGCTTATCTTGTCCTTTCCGAGCCGTTAAAATCAGGCTCATACGTACCCGATACGTATTTTTTTTTCCGATTCGTCTCCAGCTTGGATTCGCTTCTTCACATCCGAGCGGCGTTTAAAAGTCGCTTAAAGACCTCACACCACACAGCTGATGGGTTATTCCAGCTATACACAACTACTATTTTGAGACCGTAGAGAACCTGGAGAAGGCAATTATGAACGCTGTTTGTACGCTGAATCGTCAGAAGAATCATCCTTTGCGACTGCATCTGCAGACTGTTCAAGCTTTATTAAAAGCAGCTTAGAGATAACTTCTTTACTAGCAAGAAGTCATCTCTTTTTTGTATCTAAAATTAACCCGTTATGAACCTGCGACC
>CAYGBH010000148.1:0-9027 GCA_964348055.1 uncultured Pirellulales bacterium | reverse complement strand
TCTATGTTGGAAAGTTCGGATGGCGGTCTATATTTGGGTGCTAGCAAGAATCTCGAACCCAGCGGTTTCTTCTCCGGCCTTATTGATGACGTTCGCATTTATAATCGAGCAGTGAGCCCATAGCAATAGCTCTCTGCAGGAACAAACCTAAGGGCTGGCAGTTTGAGACACTGTCAGCCCTTTTTACAGGCATTTTAGCTCTGCGCAAAAAAAACACACGGCAATCAAGCTTCGGCTTGATAAAATTGCTTATTCGTATTTTGTACCTCACTCAGAGTCAGACCTTAAGCGACTCGAGCGAAGGGATAACGCTAAAACACCTCTCGCATCTTGCGTCTACTTAAAAGCCGTTCAGCAGCTCACCAGGTCTGCTCCCGCGCTTGTTACGCTCATCACCCGGCCCCGCCAACCGTCCTTCTTCTTCTGGATTCTTCTGTCTCGCTACGGCCGCATTCGGGGCAGCGGTCTGCAAAATCGTTGGGGACACTACCCCTGATGAACACTATCGCGCAATCCGGATTCTGACACTTTTCAGCCCTGAGGCCACTTTGCTCCCCGCACTTTGGGCAAACCACCGGCGGGGCAACCATCGCCATAGGGTTCATGTTTTCCCGTATATATTCGTGGTACTTTTTCAAGCCCATCTCATATTCGGCTTTGCAGTTGGGGTTGTTGCATTTGATCCACGTCATCTGCTCCTCTGGGATGTCCTCAATGCCGCCATCGCCTCCACTACGTCTGATAAAAGTTATCAAAGCAGCCCCAGCCAAGCACACGACGATAACGCCGATCATAATCGGTTTTTTCTTGCCTTCTTCCATACCAGAATCTCCAAAAAAGTTAAACTATAATGTTGTTCACAACTTATACTAATAAGCTATTGCTTATTAGCCCATTTGTCAAACGCTTATTTTTTATTATTATGGCCCGGCTAAATACTTCTGGCCTTGCCGGCGTGCAGGGATGCCATCTGCAAAACCCTGCCTGGTTCCTCCGGCATCGCGGTGCGAGCCGAAAGATAAGCTGATTCAATGACGGCCATATCTTTCAGATTCTCTCTGCCGCTGCTGCAAAGCTCGTTTTTATCGGGCAATA
This sequence comes from uncultured Pirellulales bacterium, assembly GCA_964348055.1. GTDB lineage: Bacteria > Planctomycetota > Phycisphaerae > Sedimentisphaerales > Anaerobacaceae > JAUXAL01. Next base: position 7,932 of record CAYGBH010000148.1, on the reverse strand, counting down.
ATATACTTAAGGCAAAATTCTCCAGCAGTTTCGTCATGCAAACAAGCTGGTCGTCGTCATATTCCAATTCCTCGCTGACCTGCCCGAGACCATCGCTGACGGTCAGCCGGTTCCGGTTGACTGTCAGAATTTTATCTTTCCCGTAGAGCCTTAAAAATTCCTCTCTCGGACCAATCCCGCCCCGCCGGGACGCTATGAGGTTGCCGATAAAGGTATCGGCAAATTTCATCGTTACCACAGCGGTATCTTCCGCCAAATAAAGTCTCTGCTGCTTATCCTGTGCCTGGTTGGTGTTTAATGAATAAACCTGCTGTGGCATGCCGAAATTCCACATTATCTGGTCGATCATCCCGTAACAGTTGTGTAGCAGCACTCCACCGCCGGCCAGCTTCGGGTCGCTCTGCCACCTTTGCTGCGGCTGATCGCCGGCATTGCAAAAAGCAGTCATCAGAAAAATCTGTTCGATTCGGCCCTGCTCCAGAAACTCTCGCAAAGCAAGAAAGCTGCGGGTAAAGCGGCTGGGATTGGCAATGGCAAATTTTATATCTTCATCCTCGCCCAGACAGACAAATTCCGCCGCCTCTTCAAAATCTCTCGCCGCCGGAGCTAATTTCAGTATATTGAATTTCTTTTTCATCGCCATCCGGACATACTCCTCGCAACTGTGCATACCGGCGGCAACCAGCAGGCAATCGAGCTGATTCTGTATTATCAGCTGTCTGTAATCATCAAAGGCGGCACATTCGTATTCGGCTGCGATTTTCTCAGCAAGGTTCGTATCTTTGTCGGCAACAGCCTGAATCTGGAAATGCTCTATTTGCCGGGCCGCTTCGAGCAGAAGCCGACCATCGGCGTTAAGACCCAGTACCGCGGTTTGTAATTTACCTTCGCTCATATCCTGATTTCCTATTTGAGTAATTCTACATTTCTTTTCCAAAAAAGAAACTACTAAAAAAGTTTATTATTGGGGATATCAAAATATAAGGATATGAGGATATCAGGAAAAAAACTCTGAGAAAAACCTACTGCTCGACATAAGCTCTTGCCGTCATCCCCTCGGCAAGCTCAGGGCAGGCTCTAAGAGAGGCCGAAGGCCGAGTCGAAGGATCTATTTGAATACGTCATTGCGAGGATGCTTGCTCAGCCTGTGCCAGCGAAGGCATGTATGACAGTCTCAACTACTCACCAATTACCATTTACCACTCAACCAATTAACTAATCTTGCTTAGTTAGAATCTCCTACTTAGCATGATGGTTTAACTGACCGGGTATCTACAACAAACAGCTTTTTTATTTTGACTACCTATCGCATTTAGACTACGCTTAATCCTGAAAAACGAAACGTTTAATTTTCAGGAGGTAAGGTATGTTCAGCAGAGCCTTGACGGATGAAGAAAAGCAATGGCTTAAGGAGCTTGAATCTTTTGCCGAGGAAAAACACGCTGACCTCGGAAGCCACGATTACGCCCATGTCCTGCAGGTTGCCGAGTACGCAATAGAAATAGCAAACAACATCACCGAGCAGGTCGACCCCGTAGTGGTCATCTGCGGGGCCTTGCTGCACGACATTGGAAGAACCGTCTCCGATAGGATACACGGCTTAGCCGGCAGTGCCATAGCTGAGGAACTGCTGGAATCGCTGCCTCTGACGAATGAGCAAATAACGAGAATAACGAAAGTGATAGTGCGGCACACAGCGTCCTCTCACGTCACGCCCGAGACGACTGAAGAGAAGATAGTCTACGATGCCGATGGACTGGACAAACTGGGCGCGATGGGCCTGCTGCGGGGCTTCGTCGACAAAAAGGGAAGCATGATGGAAGTGCTGGAGAGGTATATGGCCAAAAGAGTCAAGGAATACGATAAGCTTTACTTCCCCATCAGCCGGAAGATCGGCAAAGAGCTGGACGCCGAGATGAGGCGGTTGATAACACTTTTCACCCAGCGGCTCAGCGAGAGGAAGCAAACCGTCGAACAATTAACGCTGCCATAGCAGCCCTAATTCCCGCCCCTAATCTGTTGCTCGTATATCGGGGCACGGGTCACAGATTATCTCCTCTATTTACGCAAGTTTCTCAGCCGGGTAAAATACAGGTATGAAGCTCGCTATCTTTACAAAACTTGTTGTCTGTTTGGCCTTGACCTTTTCTGCTGCACTTCTCGGCTCGCTTTTCACCCGCAATGCCATATCCGATTGGTATGCCACTCTCAACAAACCTTTTTTCACGCCGCCGGATTGGCTGTTCGGCCCGGTCTGGACCATTCTCTATTTGCTTATATCGCTATCGGCCTTTCTTGTCTGGCAAAAAGGCCTTGACAATCCTGCCGTAAAAACCGCCCTTGCTCTTTATCTGCTTCAGTTAATTCTAAATGCCCTCTGGACCCCGCTGTTCTTCGGCCTGAAAATGCCTCTGGTGGCTTTTATTGAAATACTCCTGCTCTGGACCGCCATCATCCTTACCATTATCGCCTCTGCCAGGGTTTCAATTCTCGCTGGCCTTCTGCTGCTGCCCTATATCGTCTGGACCTCTTTCGCAGCGGTCCTCAATTGCTCGCTTTGGCTCTTAAACCGCTGACGATAAAAACCGCTTAACCACGCGCATTTTTTCGATAGACAATAGTAAATATTCGATCGAAAGGCGAGGGCTTCGACAGATAAATTGTAATTCTCGAAACTCACTGAGTAGAAAAATTTTTGAGGCTAAGCTGAAAGTGGAGATACAATGTTCAAGAAAATGAATATAATTTGCCGGAGGTCGTACTATGGATTATTACAAGAGTAGATTTTATGCTATTGCCTGCACAGTTATTTTTGCTGGTGGAGGGTTACTTACAACCTATGGTTGAAACATGTGCCCATTGGGATTGCAGAGAAGAAACCCAATGGCCAAAGAAAAGATGCTGAATGAAAACTTACAGGCAGAAGAGGTGCGTCTGTCAGGTTAAGTATTGACAACTACAACTAAAGAATGCATCTAATGACATCCGGCCTGCTCACAATCCCGACCACCTTACCTTCTTTTGTTACCGGCACCCTTCTGAAAGTGACCTCGTCCAGACAGTCACAAATCTCCTCGAGGCTCTCATTCTCCTCGAAGTGCACCGCCGGCTGTGTCATAAACTCTTTAACTGTCTTTCCCTTTGTGCCCTGCGGTCCGTGCAATAGTCGCAGCAAATCTTTCTCCGTAACAATACCCACCAGCGTCATATCCTCCTTGACCACGGGCACACCTGAAATCTCGTTTACCAGCATAAGCTGTAAGGCTTCTCTTACCGGCGTATTTCGCCTGACACTGACCACCTCTTTGGTCATGATGTCTTTTGCTGTTAGCATCTCGACCTCCCTTCGTCTAAACTTATCTCGCGTCGATTCGATGAAGTTTTCCGCCCCTTGGTGTTTTTGTCTTGTTTACCGCCAATGAGAAATTTAAACTGCCGAAGCGGGATTTTCAAGAAAAATCATCTTACTTGAAAAGTAAGCAAGGATAAACATGGTGGAAGGTCGGGTTCTTGCGTTGAAATAGATAAAATTTCCCCCATTTTTCGGCCAAAAGCGTTGGTACTTACTTGAAAAGTAAATTAAAGATACGCCTTTCAATTGATTATTGATTATTGATTATTTTCAGAGATTGCCGCGTCGCGGAGTTTACCCTAAGCGTAGTCGAAGGGCTCCTCGCAATGACAGCGAGCATCTTGGGCGTTTTGACGATGAAATTGAAGCAGACGTCGCTTATGACTGCAAGGCCGAAGAGCTCTTCGGCATATCTGCATATCTAAACTTCCCAACCACTAACTTCTGTCTATCCCTTCCTGGCCCACCTACAGGCGATGTAGGGAATTAGACAAAACAAAAAGATGCAGGTCTTGGCAAACATCAGGCCGGCGTAATTAATCATCGCAAACTCATGTTCCGATAGCTTGAACCAGTACGAATTAACCTCATACATCCAATCACCCGACACGTAGCATAAGAACCAAATCAGAACGAAAGCTATTCCAAGCACAAAACATCGAATCGTAAGCCTCTCAACTGTCTCCATACTTATATCTCCTTTTTATATGTCCTCATTTCGGATTCTCCACTTTTGGCCAACTCGCCGAGCTTGTTGAGGCACAATTGCGACCATGTCTCTAAAGTATCTCGCACCTCTTGCAATTCGCCAGGGCTCATGAACGCCATCTGGGTAATCATCTGTTCCCGCTTGCTGACCTGTGTTGAGTCCAGAACCCAGAGGTGGACAATTCCGAGGTGCACGCTTCCAACCTCGTTGGAATCGTCGTTGAGCAGGCCAACAATGCTGTCAGTGTGTCCTGTCTCTACGGCCACTTCCTCGGAGACCTCACGCTCGACGGCGGCGCGGTACATCTCACGAAAATCCGTATCGAACAAGGGCACTTCATCATCGCCGGGATTTATATGGCCTCCTATCCCGATAGACCTGTGGCCGACAAGCCGTGTCTCGCCGGCACGCTTGCCTCGCACGTAGCTGAGATACTTGCCGCCATAAGCCATAATCACGTAGGGAATCAACTGCTTATAGGCGGGGTCTGCTTCGGCCTCTGACCTCGGAATGAAGCGCGGAATACCCGGAGCGAACAGCTTGGGCAAATAGCGGTCGGTCTCCAGCGTAAGCCCGTGGAATATCCCAGCCTGCTCAACGACTTTTCGCTCTACAACCAGCACCCGTTCTTCCTGCGGCACGCTGTTACTCCTTTTTCGTAGCTTGCCAAGCTCGTCCTCACGCCAGCCGGCTATTGACAACTTAAAACAGCCACGGTGTTATATCATCTGAGACTTTCATCATATGCGGATTATTCTTATTCGGTATGATAAAGTGCTCCGGCACTGAAAATTGTGAGGACAAGAGCAAAACTTCCTTGCCGACCTCCTCGATTACCGACTCATTGTCAATATTTTCAGCCACTTTGTTTATAAAGCCGGCGATTTGTCTGGCCTGCTCTTCTTTCATTCCCCGCGTGGTAATTGCCGGCGTGCCTAAACGTAATCCGCTGGGATTAGATGGATGGGACGGGTCTAAAGGCGTCGTGTTATAATTGGTAACTATTCTTGCCCTGTCCAGTGCCTTCGCCAGTTTTTTACCGGGGATGTTTTTATTACGCAGGTCAATTAAGATTAAATGATTATCGGTTCCACCGGATGAGAGGTTGAATCCGTATTCGAGCAGCTTTTCAGCCAAGGCTTTTGCATTTTTGACTATCTGCTTTGCGTAAGCGACAAACTCGGGGGTATCGGCCTCAGCCATTGCCACCGCGATGGCGGTCAGTGTATGCATGTGCGGGCCGCCCTGCAGGCCCGGGAAAACCGCTCTGTCCACGTTTTCTGCGTGTTCGGCCTTGCACAGTAACATTCCGCCGCGAGGCCCGCGCAGCGTCTTATGTGACGTGGTTGAGACTATGTCGGCGTAGGGCACGGGACTTTTGTGTATGCCGGCCACAACGAGACCTGCAACGTGGGCTATATCGCTGACATGGTATGCGCCTACTTCTTTGGCTATCCGGCCGAATATTTCAAAGTCAATCTCCCTCGGATACGCTGTGGCGCCGGAGATGATAAGCTTTGGCCTGTGTTTTTTGGCGAGCTCTTCAATCTGGTTATAGTCAAATCTGCCGGTATGAGGATCGACTGTGTATTGGACGGATTTGAATATTTTGCTTGTGACGCTGACCTTCCAGCCGTGCGTGAGGTGTCCGCCGTGTGGAAGCGACAGGCCCATAATCGTATCGCCCGGCTTGACCAGTGCCAGATATGCGGCCCAATTGGCAATCGAGCCGGAGTAGGGCTGGACGTTGGCGTGGTCGGCCTTGAAGAGCTTTTTGGCACGCTCCCGCGCCATTATCTCGATAAGGTCGGTCACCTGCTGGCCTTCATAATATCGCCGGCCGGGGTAACCCTCGGCGTATTTGTTGGTAAGACAACTTCCGCTGGCCAACATTACGGCCCTGGATACATAGTTCTCCGAGGGGATAAGGCGAATTGAGCCGCTTTGGCGTGCCTTTTCCTGCCGTATAAGCTCGTAAATCTGCGGGTCATACTGTTCGAGCGCATTTACCATATTTGTTCCTCCCTAAACGATTTTGTTTGAGCTGTGTTATAGCACAACGGCATTTTTTATACAAGTATTTATTTGTTGACAAATTTTAGGGCGAGATTACCATAAGCCGGTTGAATAATATATCAGAAAAGGAATTCGGTAAGAACATATGCCAGAAGAAGATATTCAGAGTGCCAAGGCCAAGGCCTTCTTCGAGAAAGCTCAAAAAGTAGCCGAATCAAGCAATTTCGACTACGCTATCGATATGTACCTTGAGGGGCTGCGTTACACCCCGGAAGCGATTGAGCAAGGGCATCTGCCGCTCTGTGAATTGGCTCTACAACGGCAGGGGAAAGGTGGCAAAAAGCCTTCAGTGATGGAAAAAATGAAGCGTCTGGGAGGTAAAACACCGCTTGAGCAGATGCTTAACGCCGAATACCTTTTCGCAAAGGACCCCAGCCATTTGCCGTATGCAGAAGCGATGCTGAAGGCTGCGGTGCTGGGCGGTTACAGGAGAACGGCTGACTGGATTGCCAACGTGATATTCCAGACAAACAACGCCGCCAGGAAACCATCGGTGCGAACATATATCCTGCTCAAAGATTCCTATGCGGCCCTGGGTCAGTTCGACAAGGCAGTCGCGGCGTGCCAACATGCCGCCAGACTTAAGCCCAGTGACGGAGAATTGGCAGATGAGTATAAGAACCTCTCAGCCGAACTGGCTATGGCCAGAGGTAAATATGACGCGGAGGGGGATTTCAGGAAATCCATCAAGGACCGCGAGTGGCAGGAAAAACTTCAAGCCCAGGCCAGTATCGTCAAGACCGAGGATTACCGCATCAAGGCCGTTGAAGAAGCCAGAAGCAAAATAGCGCAGAACCCGTTCCTGCCGATGAATATATTTAATTTGGCTGATGCCCTCTCGGACATGGAAAACGATAAGGACGAAAATGATGCGATAGCGCTGCTGGAAAACACCTATAAAGCTAAAAAAGATTTTAGTTTTAAACAGCGGGCAGGCCTGTTAAGGATAAAACAGCTCAGACGAAAGATACGGGAGGCAAAGACAGCTCTTGAGACTAAGGGCGATGACACACAAGCCAAGGCCGGGCTCGAAGAATTGTCGGCCCAGTTAAACAATACCGAATTGGAACATTACCGTCTCTGTGTGGAGAACTATCCGACCGACCTGAATGCCAAGTATGAATATGGTGTTCGTCTGGTTCGCAATGAACAGTATAACGAGGCGATTCCTCTGTTCCAGGAGGCCCAAAAAGACCCCAGACGAAAGATTGCAGCGATGAATAAAACCGGCTTCTGCTTTTTTATGAAGGGCTGGCTTGCAGATGCAATCGACGTTTTTACCAAGGCGATAAACTCCTACGAGATAAAGGACGACGCCGTTGGCAAAGAATTGCGGTATAATCTGGCCCGCGCCTACGAACAGCAGGGTGATGCGGACAAGGCGCTGGAAATCTATCGCAAAATCGCCCAGGTTGATTTTACATTCAAAGACGTCAGCCAGAGAGTAGATAAACTGAGAAACAAGAGCACAAGCTCATAAAAGCGAAAGTGACTTGTGCACTTATAACTTATGCACTTAATAGCTTAGGAGATTATAGTGGTACATTCGTTATCAGCCAAAAAAAGAGTCAGACAAAACGCCAAAAGAAGAACGATTAATCGCGCACGCAAAAGCCAGATAAAGACGCAAACCAAGCATTTTGAAGCGGCCCTGGCCAACGGCGACGCAGAGGCAGCGAGTGAGCAACTCCGGCTGGTCGCCCAAAAGCTGGACAAGACCGCCGCCAAAAGCACAATGCATAAAAAGACCGCTGCACGAAAAAAATCACACCTTGCCAGGAAACTAAACGCCCTT
>CAYGBH010000147.1:0-9068 GCA_964348055.1 uncultured Pirellulales bacterium | reverse complement strand
ACCTACGGCGCAGCCGTTTAGTGCAATCCGTGCGCAAATTTTGACTTTTTTGTAAGCAACTGTTGTTAAAACACTTATGAGACGAGAATTTTTGCGACATTGGCAGATAAGGGGCTCTCGGGTTGTAGCACGGTTGTAAGGATTTTCGCGTGAAAATGGGGGTGTTTGCGGGCTACCAGCAATTGTCGATGGTAAATGCTGCATAAAAGAACCCAGATGAGAAGGAAAGGGTTGTCGTTAGAAATAGGGTTGCGTAGAATCTCAGTTAGGAGTAGCTATCCTATCTTTAACTAAGATCGGGGCAAACCGCACAAAAAGTATGCAAGCCCAGATAAACAGACTTACAGCTCTATTCATTCTTCATCGGATTGGTTTGGTTCAAATATTCTTCCACATTTGTATAGCCATCACCATCTGAATCCGAAGAGCCTTGCAGAGACAGATCTCCGTTCGGACTAAAACGGCGTTCCCATTCATCCGGCATGCCGTCAGCATCGATGTCTTCTTGCGGTTGAATAGATAAGAGTTCCGGCCATCCTCCCACGTCCGTTTGACTTGCAATTATGCCATTTCCAAAGCTCGTTCGGCCAGATCGAACTTCACGTACTATTCGTTCATCGTGGGAATCCCTTTTCGGCCGAATCGCACCGGCATAGAGCAGTACATTCTCAAACGCCGCCTCGGCTGTTTCAGTGAAAATGGGTGCAAAATCAACAGGTTCATCAATCATGGCGGATTCGAGCGACATGTTCGAAGCATCAATTCCCACCAGGTCATTTCGCCTTCGTGACTGTGAGCGATCTTCAAACACATTCCCCTGAATATACCATCTGCCGAAGGTGCCATCGTACAAAGATTGCATCTTCACGATTTTTAGGTCCTCCCTTGAAGCAGGCCCCGCTTTGTAAAAATTGTTCACAACGTTGATGCTGTGAGGTCGACCATCCAGTGTGCGATGTTGCCAGTTAAAGATGACGTTGTTGCGAAAATCAAGATTGATAGTTGGATTTTTCAAATCCCCCCCGGCAATGCTGGGATTACGGCCGGCATTGTTTGCCAGCAGGTTGTGGTGATAGGAGGTGTTCACGCCGCCCAGCGAGGCGGCATATCCATGGCCTTTGCGCAGTCGAGAATTATGCAGAGATTCCGAGATTAGACACCATTGTACGGTAATATTCTTAGTGCCATGGTAGGTATTTACCGCCTCATCCAGCGTCCAGCTTACCGAGCAATGATCGACGATGACGTTTTCCGCATCTCTGACACCGATACCATCAACCTTTCTACCTGCCTCATCTCCGAGACGAACACGAATGAAACGAACCACGGCATCGTTAGCAGAAATGATCAGCGGATATTTCCTCAGGCAGATGCCGTCCCCAGGCGCCGTTTGTCCGGCGATAGTAATACATGGATGTACAATACGTAAGTCTGACTGCAACTCGATTGTGCCCGAGATATTGAAGACGACGATTCTCGGAACTTGAGCTTCTATTGCGGCCCGGAGACTTCCAGGACCGTTGTCATTTAAATTGGTTACAAATAGGACTTGACCACCGCGACCACCGAGTGCAAAACGTCCGCATCCCTCTGCTCCTGGAAACGCCAGCTGTCGTGCCCGCATGAAAGTTGGAGATAAAAGTACTATAATAGAGATTAGAAACGAAACATATTGTTGCATGATATCCATCCTCTTGGCAATCACTTTAGACAAACGCTGTCTGTCAATCGATATTGATAGGCATTATTGTTTTTCAACGATAGAAATGATTATACTCCTGAGAGAAAAACAGATCAAGGGGAAACCAGATGAAGTATCGCCTTGGTAGTCCTTGATACTCAGCCTTTGAATCCGCTGATACATTTGGATATCGGCCTTTACATTGGTGCAGGTAAGACACGGGATAGCAGTTTTTTCGAGGAGCCTAATTGATGGCGTCCACATTGACATTCTAGGGCTGAACACAGTACAGGTCACAGCCTCGATGCGATGAGCCATCTTTGCAAATGACAAGAACCTCGAGAAGTTATAGAAGTATGTTGAAATAGTTGGCTCTTCCTTTTTTGATAAGGTTCACCCATGAAAAGCTCAAAATCAAATCCTAAAATCCCTGTTACCACAAAATTCTTCTTTGAGACATCCACGTTACGACATTTCAGCCAACGTTCGTAGCCTATCTGAAAAGCCTATCGACTTCACGATGCAATCATAATAGACAAGAGGACGAAACAAGACTCCATGCTGTGAGTAAATACATGATGACTTTTTGCGCAAATTGGTGGGGAAATTACGCAAAAAGGTGTTTGCCGAACGGTCGTAATAAACGATAATTGAGTTATGCGGTAGCCGTGAAAGAGCCTGCAGAAGGGCTTGCTTTCCGGCAAAGAGTAGTGCGGCAGGGAGGGTATATTCTTGTGTGGTCAAATGATAAGGTCGTGGTTAAATTTTTTGAAGGAGGAATATCATGTGTCGAAAATTGTTATCTCTGACTTTTGTGGTTTTCGTGTTGGTCCTAACCGGCTACGCCGGGGCCGGCCAGGAACCCGTGGCGCACTATCAGTTTGAGGGCACTAACGACTTCAGCAACACCGGTACCAGCGCCGCCATCACAGGCGAGCCAAAGGGTGACGCACAAATCATCTGGGATGACGACAGAGGTTCGTACGTCTTGAGCGTGGATGGCGATGGCGACTATGTGTACTGCGATAGGAGCTGGCAAGGCATAGTTACGACGGAAATAACAGTCATGGCCTGGATAAAGACAACCTCGCTGGGCTCATCCGCTGGTGTTGCCGGTCTCGGGTACGCCTGGAGACTGCGCGGTGGCTCAGGCGGCAACATCGCATTTCAAGTTATGAACACCAGTCCAGTATCCGCGGCCATGGGAACCTGGCCCGTGGACGATGGCATCTGGCATCATGTGGCCGGTGCGTATGACGGGACAGAGTACAAACTGTACATCGACGGCAGAACGAATGTATCGGTCGCTTCTTCGGGTATCCTAAAGGGTGGTGCTACTGCATATTACGGAACCATCGGCGCACATTACAAGAGGAGCGATGGCGCCCCAAAATTCTTTTTCAACGGTTTGATTGATGATGTCCGCGTCTATGACAGGATTTTGTCCGAGGAGGAGATTCGTGAAATTACCGCTATTGCAGGAGCGGAAGCGGCCGAGCCAAGTCCGGCCGATGGCCAGCAATTGGATGTGGTACAGGGCGTGGTTCTTAGCTGGGTACCAGGAACGTCTGCTGAGAAACATGATGTGTACTTCGGAGCCAGTTTTGATGACGTGACCGCGGCTGATACGACAGCCGACCCCGGCGTCTATAAGGGCCGCCAGGATCCTAATCAGTATGTTATTGCAGAGACCCTTGATTTTGACAAAACTTACTACTGGCGAATCGATGAGGTTGAGGCCGATGGTACTACTATACACAAAGGCGACATCTGGCAGTTTACCGCTGAGCCTTTCGGCTATCCAATCCCTGGTTCTGCTATAACTGTCACAGCAGACAGCAACGACACGGGCAAAGGGCCCGAAAACACCACAAACGGCTCAGGGCTCGACGGCGATCTGCATTCATCGGAGACAACCGACATGTGGCTCAGCGGCAGCGGTGGGCCTCAGCAGAACTGGATCCAGTACGAGTTTGACAAGCTCTATAAACTGCATGAAATGTGGGTATGGAATTATAACGGTGAGTCTATTCTTGCCGGGTACGGCATCAAGGATGCTACCATTGAATGTTCGACTGATGGTATTGTCTACACGACGTTGGGGGCTACACACGAATTTGCACAGGCGCCCGGCGCCAGCGGCTATGCACACAATACCACAATTGATTTTCAGGGAGCGGTGGCAAAGTATGTCAGAATAACCGCCAATAGCAACTGGGGAGGGGCCCTGTTTGACCGATACGGCCTGAGTGAGGTTGGCTTCTTTTATGTACCAGTCCGGGCAAGAGAGCCCAACCCGGCCGATGGCTCAGTAGGTGTGGCTCCGGATGTGGTGCTTGGCTGGAGAGCGGGAAGAGAAGCTGCCACGCACGATGTGCACCTCAGCAGCAGCAGAGAAGCAGTGTTGGATGGTACTGCTTATGCCGGTTCAGTGACTGAAGCCAGCTATGATGCCGGTGCGCTCGACTTGAGCAATACTTACTACTGGCGTGTCGATGAGGTAGACGAGGCCCAAACCCCCGCGTTGGAAGGTGAACTCTGGAGCTTTACGACACCCGATTATCTTATTGTGGATGATTTCGAGGGCTATAACGACCTCGACCCCGATGACCCTAATAGCAACAGGATATTTAACACCTGGGCAGACGGATACGGTATCGATACAAACGGCTCTATCGTTGGTTATGATGCTGCTCCTTTTGCCGAGCAAACTATCGTTCACGGTGGCGATCAGTCAATGCCGTTATTTTACGACAACAACTTCAAGTATTCAGAAGCCAAGCGGACGCTTAGCCCGCCGCAGGATTGGACAAAGAATGGCGTTAAAGCATTGTTACTAAGCTTCTATGGCGATCCCAACAACGCTGTTGAGCAGATGTATGTGAAGTTCAATGGTTCTAAGGTTGTATATGACGGCGACCCCGCTGACATAAAGCAAGCATCGTGGACGCGGTGGAGTATCGACCTTACATCGCTTGGCACCAGCCTGCAGAACGTCACGAAGCTCGCCATTGGCTTTGGTGACGAGGCGAATCTGAGAGCCGGCGGCTCAGGCGTGGTGTATTTCGACGACATCAGGTTGTATCGGTTGGTTCCTGAGCCTCCTTTGGAGATATGGTTTGAAGCGGAAGCGGCAGATAGTATTACAGCGCCCATGCAGATTTTTAATAGTCCGCTGGCATCAGGTGGTCAGTACATCGGGACTCCTGAGGACTCCGGCGATGAAACTGAAAACCCGCCCGTTTACGGTGTCGCCAGCTACAATTTCACTGTTCCGGAGGGAACCTACAAAGTCCTGCTTCATGTGATCGTCATTGGAGGCGCTGACTCATTCTGGGTCCGTATCCCTGGCGCTATCTGCGACCCGGGGACCTATCGTGATACCGACTGGATCAAGTTTAACGTGATAGACAAAGGAGATAATTGGCACTGGGACGAGGTTCACAGCAACAGTCACGGCAATCAGATTGTAAAATTCACGCTGTCGGCCGGAGAGCACACGCTGGAGATCGCGCGTCGTGATGCCGGCACGCTTCTCGATTGCATTCTGATTACCGATGAACTGGACCTCGACCAAAAGTCGCTGCCGCATGTGATTCCTTAAACGGCTGTTGAGCCGTGAGAGGGTTTGACCGGTGCCTATTCCGAACCAATCTGGAATGGGCTCCGGTTCCTTTTGCATAGCGTCAGACTGTTGCCTCGGCTATTTTCTGAATTGTTTGCGGTATTCTTTGAGACTCATTCCTGTCTGCTGCTTGAAATACCGGGCTATATGTTTATCACTGGGGTGTCCCAGTTTTAGTGCAATCTCAGATATGGAAAGGTCTGTCTCGCAAAGCATCCGGATTATCTGTTGTGTGCGAACGCGCTTTATCTCGCTGTATATGGATCGGCCGAGGACTCTGTGGAAGCGCAATTCAAGATTGCGACGTGACATTGCTAAGTAATCTACCACATCATTGACCTGAATGGCTTTTTTGGCGCGTTGGCGGATGAAACGGATAGCCTCGGCCACTGCTCTGTCTTCTACGGCCAGTATATCTGTCGATGGTCTTGTGACAATGTGCGTTGCGCGAACAAGTATGTTCTGGCCCGTCATCCTTTCGCCCCCTATTAGTCGGTCCAGCAGTGCGGCGGCCTCATAGCCTGCGTTCTCCGTACCGAGAGCGATGCTCGACATGGGCGGATCGGTCAGGTCACAAATAAGCTCGTCGTTGTCAACCCCGATAACCGCCACCTCGTCGGGCACCTGCAAGCCGGCGATTCGGCAGGTCTCAATAATATAGCGGCCGCATACGTCATTGCCGGCCATCAGACCCACGGGTTTGGGCAGTGCCTTCAGCCATTCGGTGAGAGTGGGCTCTTCGACCTCGAACGAACGCCAGCTTCCCAATCTTGAGTTAGTGTAGAGAATGTGAGGTTCTAAACCGGCCTGCCTGATCCTTCCGGCAAAACTCTCACTCCGCTCTTGAGACCAAGGTCTATTTTTTAAACTATAGTAGGCAAAGCAGCGAAACCCGCGATCCAGCAGATGCTCAGCGGCCATTCTCCCAACCGTGGCATTGTCAGCAATGATAGCGGGCAAGTGTGGGATTCGTTTTCTGGAGACTCTGTAAACAATTGTGGGCAAGCCCGTTTCGAGGATTTCTTTGTTTTCTCTCGAATCAGGTACGATAATGCCGTCGGCACCGCAATCCTGCAGCCAGGATGATACATTTTGTTTTCTGCGGAGCGACACCTGCGTGTAGAAAATCCATGGGCCGTGAAGGCGGGAATATTTGGCGATTCCGTGCAGGAGCCCACGGACGTGAGCCCTCGAGGTCGCAAGCAGCAATATGACTTTTCGAATCCTGCTCATGTTGTTAATCCATGCACTATAATGAATCTTCAGGCCGATTCAAAATCGTGAACGACTTCACAGTTGTTCCGCTAACTTCAGGGTTGTCACTGTGAATTATACCATCAACCGCAAATTCCTGCAATTGGGGCAACGTCTGACTTACATGGAGCGCGCTGTCAGAAGCGATTTAAGTGGAACGAACTTGAGCGCTGGCCATTGAACGAAACGAATAAAGGCTTTTCGTTATTTTAGCCATAGAGCTGACTCATCCGAATTCTGATTACTCGTCGTAGAACTTATAATCCCGGTGATTATGAAGATGTTTCTCAACTGCAGTGGGCACCGTATACTCATCCAGGAACCTCCTGCCATTTTTCGTCTGGAAATAGGGATGCTCCTTCTGAAGGGGCGGATATTTACTCAGAACCTCATCAAATATTTTGCCTATCTGTGTTGGCAAAGCGGACTCTGCTATTCTTCTGTACCCACGACCGTCACGACTGTCTCCGCAATCGTATAGACGTCCGTGGGGCAGACCAAGAATCGGGTTGACTGCCTCAAGAAGATATCGTTTTGTTCGCACCAGTCGCGAAGTCCCTATTACGCTGTATATCCACTCGCGATGCGTATGAGTCTTTCCAGTCAAGAAGGGCTTCAGGCTTTTACCATCGACCTTATAGCCGGCAGGAATCTTGACGCCTGCAAAGTCCACAAGCGTTGGGAGAATGTCGGACAGATCGGTAATCTCATCAGTGGCGCCGCGGCTCTTGATGCCGGCACCGCTTATCACCATAGGTACGCGACACCCTCGCTCAACTGCCCGACTTTTCGCGGTAACTGCGGTTCCGTTATCAGAGCAGTAGATTACTATGGTTCTATCCGCTATGCCCAGACTCTCAATATTCTTTTGAATCTTACCGACAAGTACGTCAATATACTCAATCAGCGCTTCGAATCGTGCTCGGGTCTCCCTCGCATCGGTTCTTGCCATCTCACCGACCTTGCCCCTAAGCGGTGTTGTTGTATGTCCCTCGCGTGTCCCATGGGGAGCGACCATCGGGTAATACACAAGAAACGGCTGATCCTTCTTACGCCCCATGAAATCACAGATGAAGTCGGTAAAAATATCCGGACCGAAATCGGTTGGTCCTGTTTTCAGCAACTCGTGGTTTCTGATGATTCCCGGATGCCAGTAGCGAGAGGTTGTGGTGTTATTGGTTTTGTCCTCCCAAGCGCCTGTGAATTTGGGTCTGCCCGGTAACTTCTCAATTTCGTTGACACCCTCCCACAAACAATACTCGTCAAATCCGCCATCTGTACTCTCCGGTCTGCTGCTGCTGCAGTGCCATTTGCCCGCAATGGCCGTCGCGTAGCCAGCCTGCTTGAGAAGCTTGCCGAAACTGTGATGAAACTTCAGCAACTCGTTGCTGCCATCTTTCTGTGGCATTTGAAGACTGTTGTGGTAGTATCCTGTCCGATTACCGTAACGGCCCGTCATAATCATTGCTCGCGTGGGCGCGCAAAGTGCTGAGGCCCAGCAAGTTCTGAACATGACACCTTCGCAGGCCATGCGGTTTATGTTGGGTGTCTTGACCTTATTATTTCCATAGCAGCCATAGAGGTCACAGCTGACGTCATCTGACATTATCAGGATTATGTTGGGCTGTTCTTGGCGCTCCTGTCTCCTTATGTTAGCTCCTCTACATGCCAGCGACAAAGCCGAGGCCGCGGCGCCCGTGCCCAACAGCTTCAGGAATCCGCGACGATTCACAGTTGTCTTTAGACCACGCACCTTTTGTGCTTCCTGTCAGACTTGGTGTTCATTTATTGATTTCTGCTGGCACAATCTACTCAACAAATTCCGATTATAAGCAGTTTGCATGCGAAAGACAAGTCGGAAGAGACTATTGGGCAATAGATATAGACCCGTTAGGCATTTTGAGATTCTACCTTCGAGTGTATGTTGATTGTATCACTGTACGCCGAAAAGACATAAAAGCTCCTCGAAAAGAGGGTAAGTAGGTATCAGGCACAGTAGAAGGTAGACAAATTGCATAGAAACGGATATAATTCTTTATGACGGTCTTTCAAATATATCTGGAAAGTCAATAAATTGTTGAGTACGAGATGCGGCGATTTCAGATAATTCATCGCTCAAGTGATTTAGTAAGCAGGAGTCTGTTCTTAATATAAGAGCTGTAGATGGGTTAGACCCTCTACTTAGCTGGAACCACTGAGGTATTTCGACATGGCTGTAACGTGCACTCGCCGTGACTTCTTGCGACAAATAGGGGCTGCGGCGCTACTGCTTTCGAAGCCGACCGGTCTTCGAGCTAAACAGGCCGCCAAGCGACCAAACATCATATTTCTTTTATCCGATGATCAGCGTTATAACGCCCTGGGTTGCATGGATAATCCTGCTATCAAGACCCCCAATATGGACAAGCTCGCGGCAGACGGGATGATCTTTGATAATCACTATAATACTACGGCTATTTGTATGGCCAGTCGTGCCTGCATCATGACCGGCATGCATGAATACAAGAC
>CAYGBH010000146.1:0-9107 GCA_964348055.1 uncultured Pirellulales bacterium | reverse complement strand
TCCGAGATCTAAAGCTAAGATATTCATTGTCAGGCCTCCATGTCAGGTTCCTAAACGGTTGAGCGGTCCCGTTGACCAGCTCGTTGTCAACGGCTTATTATAGCCGAAACAACCTTTAACCGGCTGGAGGCCTGGCTTACATAGTTTCGTTCGCAAATTTCGACTTTTTCATAAGGTACTTTTATTACAATGCTTATAGAGTCAAAATTTTTTCAAATTTCGAGATAAGGGGTTGTATAATTGTAAGATGGTTGTAGCGGTTTGCGAGTGAAAATTGGGGTGTTTTTGGGGGTGACTTATCACTGCTCTACAGCTTCTGTTCCCGCAATTTTGCTCGACACTCTTTGGCCTTTTCCAGCCTGCCCCAGGCTTCGTAGAGTTCGATCAGGTTCTTGATAGATTCTATTGTGTAAGGATGTTGTAGTTTTAGTTCTTCGATCCTATTCCTCTTGTATGCCTTCGATGACACTGATTTCATGAGCAGTAGAAACAATCCGGTTCAATTTCAGCCCAGCATGCGAGAACAATTGACGATATTGCTCCTCTGTACGCTCACGTCCACCTACAATCAGCATCATCAGATCGAGCCACTTGCCAAAACAAGGCTCATTCAGAGGAGGAATCACGGTCTCAACCACTAGTATCCTGCCTTCAGGATTCATGGCGTCCCGGCAGTTGCGCAAGATAGAGGCCGCCTCGTCGTCGTTCCAATCATGAATAACGTGCCGCATAACATAAGCATCAGCAACTGGGACTGAAGTAAAGAAATCCCCTCCTACAATCTGACATCGCTCGGACAGTCCCCAACATGAGATGATAGTTCGAGAGCGGTCCACTACGGCAGGCAAATCGAACAGGATACCTTCAATTGTGGGGTACCGGTTGAGAATTGCAGCCAGCATGTGACCATTGCCTCCGCCAATATCAACCACAGTTCTAAACGCAGAGAAGTCGTAGGCGTCAAGCATCGGCTCAGTCTCACTTATGCCGTGTACCATCATTGCAGCATCATAAATGCTGTGTCGTTCTGGATGTTCTGTCATATATTGGAAAAATGGGACGCCAAACCTCTTTTGGAATCCCTGCTCGCCGGTCCTTACGGAATACAACAGGTTGCCCCAGGATTGATATAACTCTGCCCCCAACATGATGCCAAATGAGCGTAGTGAGTACGTAATGTCACTTCGCAGGCACTCGGCAAGGGGTGTCAGTGAGAACCTGCCATCGGTATCTTCCATGAAGATGCCGACGCTCGCCAATGCGCGCAGCACCCGATAGAGTGAACCGCAGTGCGTACTGGTCTGCTCCGCCAGCTCTTCAGCCGTTCGGGGACCATCGGTGAGCAAATCAGCGATTCCGAGTTCGGACGCAACGTAAATGGCCTGTGTCATCCAACCTCCTATCATTTGTTTTAATAACTGTTGACCCGATTGAGTTTGGGTTATAGTTTCGACCATAATATTTCCTTTCGACTTTAGATGGGTCGTATTGATACATTTTTATGTGAGCTTTGCATCCTACGTCTGATCCACATCGCTAACATCGACCTTGGCTTTTCGACGAAGGATTTACTACGATGCTATTATTGATTTGTTCTTAGTTCATGATACAAAACCAGACAAAGGCCTTAAATATGAAGCTCAAGGTAAAATACTAAATTCTATGTTGCCACAAGTTTCTTTGAGGCATCCACATTACGACGTATCAGCTAGAAATTGTCCTGAAGCCACCAGGTAAAGACGCAAGAAGTTCGATTGTTGCAAGCAGGTCTGGTAGGAAATTCGTTGCATTTGCGATGTAGTTTTGGTATTATAGGGCTTGAATTGAACTGGAGGGTCTCGTGAAAAGTGTCCAAGCGTTCAGAAATGCCATTTATGAAGGTAAATGGGAAATCTGAAATAAGGTAGTCTGATAATGCAAAAGCGAAGCGGATTCACGTTGATTGAGTTATTGGTCGTGATCGCCATTATCGCGATACTGATGGCGATCCTTCTGCCCGCTCTCAATATTGTCCGTGAGCAGGCCCGGGGAGTGGCGTGCATGTCGAATCAGAAGACCATGGGGCTGGCCTATGTAATGTATGCCGACGAGAACGATAGCAGAATGTGTGGAGGACAGGCAAGGTACGCCCCCACCAATGGCATTCCCCCCTGGGTGATGCCGCCTCTGGATTATCAGGGAGACGGCAGCTATAACCAGATGCCCAGCGGACCGGTCACACTCGAGCAGCGGCATAATGGGCTGAGGGAAGGCGTTCTCTTCCCCTATATCAAGGACATCAGCGCCTATCACTGCCCGGGCGACGACCGGATGAGACAGGGCACTAGCTATGGCCGGGCCTCGGAGTATTTGATGTACCGCAGCTATTCTCTGTCCGATTATCTCCAGGCAACGGGGGTGCGCGATCCGAAGAAGCTGACGGCCTTCACGAGTCCGGCTAATAAGTTGCTCTTTGTCGAAGAGATATACGACGGCCGCAACGGCAACCACAATGTCAACGGCTGGTCCTATAGCCCCGGAACTAATTCGCTCCACGACCCACTGGGCGTCTTCCACAGCAATTCCTGCACGTTCAGCTTTATGGACGGCCACGCCGACACCAAGAAATGGAAGGACAAGCGAACCGTCATCTATTTTCAGAGCCGGTTGCAGGCCGCCTCGATGGGGTTTGGCAGGCATACGCCGTTTAATCCGCCTAATGAGGATCTCTTGTGGCTGGACGCGCACTACCCGGGCAAGACTCGCCGAGCCGAGTAGTGCAATCCGGAGCCAAATTTTGAGTTTTTTGTAAGCAACCGTTATTATAGCATTTGCGAGACGGGATTTTTTGCGAGATTGGCAGATAACAGATCGCAGGATCATTCACGGACTGCATTGAGTCTTTTCTGCATCTGTTCCGCAATCTGGGGGTGAACCTCGATCACATTGTGCTGTTCCCCGGGATCGTTCCCAAGATGATAAAGTTGTCGCACGGCCTGCCCCTGATATGTGCCCTTACGTTGGCTTTTCCAGGTCTGGGGTAATTGACCTTCGATATACTTCCAGGGTCCTTGGCGCATAGCAAAGATGCCTTGCGCATTGGTCACGATCATTTCAGAACGGGGTGTTTCTAAGACTTGTTCAGGGTGAAGTAGCGCCTGGTAGAAGCTCACACTATCCGGAGCCACCTCCTCAGTGGCAGGCGGTTTACCGTCGACAAGCTCGACTAAGGTGGCAAAGATGTCGACGAGATTGATCATCGCCGTAGAAGTTGTCCCCTTCGCGAGTTTGCCTGGCCAGCGCACTACAAAGGGCACACGCACACCCCCCTCCCAAATCGAGTGTTTGTCACCCCGAAGCTTTCCATTAATCTCTAAACCCAAGGCTTGGGCTACACGCTCGGGGCGTTCCAGTTGGGTGGGAATATCCCCTCCATTATCGCTGGTCACGATCACCACGGTGTCTTCGCTAGCCTCCATACGTTTCAGGGTTTGGCAAATACACTCTATGGACAAATCCAGATCCTGAATAAAATCACCGTAGGGGCCACAGCCGCTCTCGCCACGCATCTTGTTCGATGGCGTGATAGGGTGATGGACCGCGACCGGAGCGAAGTACAGGAAAAAGGGATCTTGGCTGGGCTTTTGCAGCCAGTCGATTGCCCGGTCCGTGAGATCCTTCATTACCTGTTTGTTGTCGCGTTGCGGTGCATCAAAACCGTAATACGGCATGCCGTAAAAGCATCTCGAATAAGGAAAGACCTTGTCCGATTCAAGGCCGTAGATTCGATCGTTTTCAATGTAAATCCCGGTCTTGTCCCCGTGGTTCTGCGGGACCGCAAAATGATAGTCAAAACCGAGCTCCAGCGCCCCTGGACGCAGGACGCCGGTCCAATCTTTGGGCTTCTTATTCGAGATGGTGCCGTAACCAAGATGCCATTTACCGATGGCGGCCGTGCGATATCCCTGCTGCTTCAGCCAGCGTGCCAGGGACATCCGGCTGGGATCAGGCAAGAGAGAATCGTCCACATTAACAACACCGTATTTCATGCGCGTACGCCACGGGTAACGTCCCATCAGGAGCCCATACCGTGTGGGGGAACACACAGAACTGGGCGTACTGGCATCGGTAAACCGAACACCTTCCGTAGCCAACCGATCTATCGCGGGCGTGCGCACTAAGGCAGGATCCGCCCCGTAACAGCCCACACTGCCATAGCCCAGGTCATCGGCTAGAATCAAGACAATATTTGGTGGTTTGCCCGCGTGTTCAGCTCGCAGCAGGGGAACGCCGGTCATGCAGAATGCGGCAGTAGATACAATTTGTTTGAGGAAAGTACGTCGTTTCATGTTCTTACTCGGTTTGTAGTTAGGGCAGCTTCGTAAAAGTCCACAACAAAGTCTGTTAGAACAATGTCTATTAAACCAGTTCCTTGATGCTTCGTCAAGTTTTTTATCTCGTGATGCCCCATTTTTGCAAAGGCTATGGCCATAAGCAATGACTTTTGAACGACTTCTGTCATTCTGATGCGCATTATCGCTCAGGTGGGTTAGAATTTTTCTGCTCTGTTGACAAAAACTACCCCTTCCTGAGCTGGTGAGAGTTTTTTCTCGACTTTGTGCGTACTGTCACCGCAATGATCCTGATTCGCGAAGTATTTAAATGCCTGCCAAAGTGGGCATGTCTTAGGGCGGCCTGCACCAGGATGACAGACTCATCTTGGCCCGATTAGACAACGAGTCACGCAACGCAATAACCAGTCGGTAGAACCAAAAGCTCTTCGGCTCTCGGCAATATCGAAGCTTATCATTTATTCGCTGGCGGATGTCTTTGCAACGAGATTGCAAAAAACTTAAAAAACCCATTGCCAGAGAGGCTAAAAAAATTAACCTCTGCATACTTCTGTATCTTCTGACCGCAAATCGCTCCAGGCCAATCTGACTCTTTAGAAACTCCACCGATGTCTCACAACCAACCCAACGTTTGGAGTATCGATTGCGTATGCCCAAGGCCAAGTCAAAGTTTTCTACCACCATATCGGTAAGCAAAATAATCGGCTCTTCATAACCTTGCCTCTGATAGGCCACCACATATAAAGGCTTATCGAGGCTATGATATTTTGCGACTCTTTCGAGGTGATGCGGGCTTTGCTGACCCTCATGTATATCACTATCTCAAAGCAGAGGGATATTTCTATGCCATCCGCTTAAAGGGCAATCAGATTCTGTACAATAAGATCGAGCACCTGCTCACTCGCCCTGTGGGTCGTCCACCGAAGAAGTCGATTATTCTCTACCGTAGCTTTCGGTATCAAGCAGCCAGTTGGAAGATCGC
Source organism: uncultured Pirellulales bacterium (assembly GCA_964348055.1). Taxonomy (GTDB): domain Bacteria; phylum Planctomycetota; class Phycisphaerae; order Sedimentisphaerales; family Anaerobacaceae; genus JAUXAL01. The sequence continues at coordinate 3,794 of CAYGBH010000146.1, read as the reverse complement.
TCGCAGAGTAGTTGGGAAGGTAGAGTGGCATGCAGGTAAACTGTTCCCGAGAGTCGGTTTCATCGTGACTAATCTTCGGTGGAAATCCAGCAATGTGGTAAGGTTCTACAACAAGCGGGGGACTGCGGAGCAGTGGATCAAAGAGGGCAAATACGCATTGAAGTGGACGCGGTTGTCCTGTCATGATTTCGTGGACAATCAGGTTCGTCTTCAGTTGTTCGCCTTGGCATATAACTTGGGCAATTTCTTGAGGCGGCTGGCATCGCCCAAGTCAGTAAAGAAGTGGTCGCTGAGAATCCTGCGTGAGAAGCTCATCAAGATCGGAGCCAAGGTGGTCAGGCATTCGGGGTATCTGGTTTTCCAGATAGCCGAAGTGGTTGTGCCGAAGGCCCTCTTTCGGGAAGTACTTGACCGAATCCAGCAGTTGCGTTTTTTGGCAATACCTGCGAGGCCGGGATGATGTGTAGAACTGCTGAAAACCGGGTTCTGGAACGGATGACAAGGGTCGCGTTGTGCCAAAATAGCAGGAGGAAATAGGTTCTTGACGCAGGTGCTTGGCCTTTTAGCTGCTTTCGTGTGGCACAGCATGTTGAACCTGTTGGAATATTGTTGAAATTGAGATGAAATCTTTGTATTATTGGACTTGTGTAAAGCAGGAGTGTTTCAGTGAAGTGTAAATGGGAAATCCCCGGTCTTAAGTTCTTCGCGTCTCTCTCGCTGCTTTGCGCGGGCCTATGCACCACGGCGTTTGCTGATGACGACAAATCGCAACTTCGTGTCGACGTGGCAACCAGCACCAAGAGCATGGTCGTCTCGGAGACGCCCGAAGCGACGCGGATTGGCCGGGACGTCCTGGCCGAGGGTGGCAACGCGGTCGACGCGGCCGTGGCGGTGGCATTCGCCTTGGCGGTGACGTGGCCGGAGGCGGGCAACATCGGCGGCGGCGGATTCATGATGGTCGCGCCAACGGATGGCGACGTTGTGTGCATCGACTACCGCGAGACAGCCCCCGCGACCGCTACGAGAGACATGTTCGTCGACAACCCGAACCGCTACCATCACCGGGCTGTCGGCACGCCCGGCACGGTCCGTGGGCTCTTCCTGGCCCACACGACTTATGGCCGCTTGCCGTGGCCACGGCTCGTTGAGCCGGCCGCGGAGCTTGCCCGAAACGGCTTCGAGGTGGACGAGCACCTAGCGGCGTCGCTCAACGGCGTCCTTGGGCTTCCGGAAGTATGCGAGAACGATCGATATCAGGAACTGCGTCGCAACTATGGGCATCCGCAGGGGCGTTCTTGGCGACCGGGCGACAAACTAATCCTGCAAGACCTGGCGACCACGCTTGCCCTGATCGCCGAAGAGGGGCCGGATGCTTTCTACCAGGGCCGGATTGCCGAACAGATTGTCGCTGAAATGCAAAGCGGTAAGGGACTGATCTCCCAAGAAGATCTCGCCGGGTACAAGGCCAAGATCCGTCCGGCGGTCAGTGCTGAGATCAAGGGGTTTGAGGTCTTCGGACCGCCGCCGCCCAGTTCAGGAGGCACAACCGTGCTGCTGATTCTGCGAATGCTCGAGCGGCGGGGAATTCTGCCCGATCCGGAGTGCTTCTGGAATGCAGGGCAGGTTCACCTCATAGCCGAGGCGATGAAGCGGGCGTTCCGGGAGCGGGCAGCCCACCTCGGCGACCCGGACTTCGTCACCATTCCCCAGAAGCTTTACGATGACGAGTTCATCGGAGAGTTGGCCCAGTCGATCGATCTCGACAAAGCCACAGCCAGCTCGGCGCTGGCGGGCGACATCCGCCTTTCGGAAGGGCCCTACGAGGGCGAGAGCACGACCCACTTCTCGGTCCTTGATGCCGACGGCATGGCCGTGAGCAATACCTACACCATCGAGCAGCCCTACGGCGCTCGCGTGGTTGTGCGGGGCGCCGGCTTTCTGCTGAACAACGAGATGGGCGATTTCAATTGGTATCCCGACTGCACTACTCAAGATGGCAAGATTGGCACGAACGCGAATCTCCTCGAACCGGGCAAGAGAATGCTGAGTTCCATGTCGCCGAAGATCGTCAAGCGGGACGGGAAGGTTGTCCTGCTGACCGGCAGCCCCGGCGGACGCACGATCATCAATACTGTCTCTTGCATCCTCCTGCAAACGCTCTTCTTCGGCCGCCCGCTGGACCAGGCCATCCAGGGGCCGCGCATCCATCATCAGTGGCTTCCGGACGTGATTGAGTTCGAACCCATAGACGGGCTTCAGTGGGAGCAGGTTCTAACGGAGCTACGATCCAAAGGCCACGTTGTGAAAGAAAATCCCCGTCGAGATAGCCGGCAGGGCTCCGCCCACAGCATTTGGGTCGATCGCGAAAGCCATCTCATGACGGGCGTGGCGGATTGGCGGCGGGGCGGCAAAGCACTAGGGGGCGAGCAACAAAAGGGTCCAGGCCAATGAACTGGTGGTTCCGGCAACAACTCTATACGCAGATTCTAATCTGCATCGTGATCGGCATCGCGCTGGGGCTACTCATGGGGCCAAAGGCGACGGTGCTAGATCCCGTCGGCGAGATCTTCATCCGCCTGTTGAAGATGCTGATTGTGCCGTTGACTTTCTTCACGCTGATCAGCGGCGTCACCAAAATGGACGACTTGCGGAGCCTGCGGTCGGTGGGGGGCATGACCGTGCTCTACTACGCCGTCACGTCTGTCTGTGCCTGCACGGTCGGCACCGTGATGGCGCTGATTCTCCAGCCGGGCAGGGGTGGCCAGGGGCTCCTGGAAACGACCAAGGAAGCCAACCCACAGGAGTTCAGCTTCGTAGAAAGCATTGTCTCCTGGATTCCAACCAATCCCATCGAGGCGGCGGCGACGGGGAACATGCTGCAGATAATCATTTTTTCGCTCATTGTGGGCGTAGGATTGTTGGCGCTGGGCCAGAAGGCAGAAGCGGCAATTAAGCTGTTTGCGGTCGGCGCGGACCTGATGATCACGATTACTGAGTTCGTGATGAAGCTCGCGCCGTACGGCATCTTAGCGTTGGTGGCCTGCATGGTGGCGTCGCTCGGCGCGGAAATGCTGGCAGCGGTCGTTCGGTTCGTTATCACCGACTACCTGGGGCTGGTGGTCGTGCTGGTCTTGGTTTACCCGCTGTTGCTGAGGACGTTGGGCAGGGTGGATCCCATTCGCTTCTACCGCAACGTATCCCCGGCGATGTTGGTGGCGGCGAGCACGACTTCCAGCAGCGCCACCTTGCCCGTGTCGATGAGCGTGGCGGAGAAGAACCTGGGCGTGTCGGAGAAAGTCTACGGCTTCACCCTGCCGCTGGGCACCACGGTCAACATGGATGGCATGGCGGTCGTCATCGGCGTGCTCGCCGTGTTCGCGTCCAACTTGCACAACGAGCCGATCACGCTCGCGCGGATCATCCAGTTCGTCTTCCTAGGACTCGTGCTGTCGATCGGCACGGCGGGCATCAAGGGAGCCGGCATCGTTATCTCCACTGTGTTGTTGCAGACGCTCGGCCTGCCGCTGACGATCGTGCCGATCCTGGCGTCGATCTGGCCGGTGGTCGACATCGGGCACACCACCTGCAACGTCTCGGGCGACCTGTGCGGGACCACGATCGTCGCCTCTCGGTTGAAGATGATGGACGCGGCCGTCTTCAACGACGGACGGACACTGGAATCGCAGTCAACGGAGTCGGTAGCTCCATAGTATGAGCTGGCAGGTGCCGAACCCGAGAGCCCCGGCCGGCACAGGCCGCTCCGGGCCGTCTCTCTCTGGGCCAGGGAACACCGA
>CAYGBH010000145.1:0-9151 GCA_964348055.1 uncultured Pirellulales bacterium | reverse complement strand
GGCCTCCAAATAGGATAGCCCATAGCGTGAACGACACGGCCCGAGGTGAACTTTTTGTATTGCTCAGGACTTACCTTTATAAGCTCCTTTACGCCTACCGAATAGAGCTGAGGACTTTGTCTTTGCAGGTTCGCCTTTTCTATGAATTTTTCCGTCAAAAGCCCGTCGCATCCTTCGGCAAGTACCACGAAATCGGCGTTTATGATTTCACCTTCGACATAGTTGGGCTGCTTGTTGCCTTCTTTATCGAGACCCTGGTCGACGAGCTTGACACCCGTTGCCTTATTAGACGATTCGTCGAGAATAATATCTTCAGCCGCAAAGCCGCACAAAACCTCGGCGCCGAGGTCTTTAGCAATCCGGCCCATCCATTTGGTGAGCCTGCTTATCGATACGGAATAGTCACCCTTGTGTATCATTTGGCCGAAGCCGAGGCGAAAAATTTTGGCAAGTTTGATTGCAAAGAAGATGTTAAACGCCAGCTTTTTGCCGAGTAAGAACATAATATCGTCTTTGTCAATCTTGCTTGCGAGCACCTCCTTGGCGGCATCGGTATCCTGCCATCCCGGGGAGGCTGAATCCAGTAGCATATGCAGGGGCTCGGCCTCTAAAACCGCACCGGAGAGGTTGTGATTGCCCAAATCGGCTGACTTTTCAACGACGCAAACGTCAATTTCCGGCTTCATCGCCTTGAGTTGTATAGCAGTTGCCAGGCCGGCTGGCCCCGCACCAACTACTAAAACCGATACTTTATGATAGTCTTTGTTGTTTGGCACCTTATTGCACCTCTAAAAGATACAGATTCAAATATCCATACGTTAAAAAGTGCCCAAAGTGAGCTAAAGTGAGCTAAAGTTAAAACTCTATAACTTTAGGCACTTTACACTTTAGGCACTCTCTAACGCTTTCACCAGTTGAGGTATTGTCTCTTCCACTGTTCCTACGATATAGTAATCGCACTGCTTAAATATCGGTGCGTTTGGGTCGCTGTTGATGGCGACAATAGTCTCAGTGTTGGCAACTCCTATCATGTGTTGAATGGCGCCGGATATCCCTAAAGCAACGTAAAGCTTCGGCGCAATAGAAGTGCCGGTTTGACCGACCTGATGCACCCGTTCAGTAAAGCCCTGCTCGACCGCTGCGCGCGAAGCGCCCCTTTCGATCTGCATGTCTAATTTTTTGCTCAGGCCCTCACACAGTGTGCCTACGAGCCGTTCATAGTTGTCCCTGCTTTGCATACCCTTGCCGCCGCTGACAATTACCTCGGCGCCAAAGTTCACATCGCCCGTGCCTAATTCGGTCTTTATAATTTCCAGACTGACATCGTTCTCAGAAAGCTGGACTTTGTGCTTGATGACTTTGCCTTTTCTCGACTCATCGGGTGGTATTCTTTTCATAACGCCCGGCCTTGCGGTGGCCATCTGTGACTTTGAATTTTTCGTTCGGATGGTAGCCATAACGTTGCCACCGAGGGCCGGGCGGGTCTGTAAGAGCAGAGCTATATCTCCTTTTCGTGAACTATCTCTGATATCCAGTCCGGTGCAGTCGGCGGTCAGTCCGCAGCCGACCCTGTATGAAACCATCGGCGCAAGCATTCGGCCTTGTGGGGTTGCGGCATAAAGTACGATTTGCGGCCAGTATGTGCTTATCGCATCGGCAACAGATTTGCGGTAGGCGGTGGGGTCGAATACGTCCAGCAGCTTGTCCTCGATTACATAGACATTGTCGGCACCGGCGGCGATTAATTCTTTTGCCATTGGCTCGACCTTGTAGCCGGCTAAACATACACCTACGTTGGTTTCGAGGGAATCCGCAAGGTCGCGAGCTTTGCCGGTTAGCTCAAACGTCGCCGGATGTACAACGCCGTCGCTGTGTTCGGCTACGACCCAGACCTCACCCTTAAAAGTCGGTTCGGTCAATTTGAAGCCGTTTATCATGTCCTCCAACGCCTTGGTATGGAAACGCTCACCTGCAACAGCAAGAATCTTTTTCTTGCTGGTATTATCAATCTGGCTGGTCTCTGTGATGCCGAGTTCGCTGAGCGTGTCTGTTAAGATTTCGTAGTCATCCTGCTCCTTTTTTGTCCCCTCGAAGCTTCTGTCGAGCAGACTTACTCGTTTATTCGGCAGGACATAGCGAGGTCTTTGGGCGTCAGCGCCCTGGGCAGATTCGCCATTGCCGCCCTCGAAGCTGTCAACGAGTGCTTTGGCTAATGATTTTACGTCGCTGAGCTGCCGGCATTTTCTTGTGCTCTTGCCCGGCGGAAAAACCCGTATTACACTGGTCTTTGAACCGGTAACACCAATGTGAGTGGCTTTGATGTCGGCGCTGGCCCAGCGAATAACTTCTGTTTTGTTTGCCCATCGGGCTTTCGCAAATGTCGCAAACACAGGATACTCATACTTGGCAACTGTTATCACGGCCGGTAGTTTCTTGGCGGCAACTACCTGGCTGCCTCCGCTGATAATGCGTGTAAATTCAAAACGATTGTCTTTGTATTCGGCATCGGTGACATAAGCTATACAGGGTAGGCCCAACTCCTCGGCCATTTGCGGAGGCACCTGGGCGGTGTCACCGTCCACCGATTGCATTCCGGAGACGACGTAGTAATCATTGTTGTTTTTCAGGATTTCTTTGACTATTTTTCTGACACTAAATGCCAGGGGGTTTGCCGTTGCCACGGTGTCCGCTCCACCCAGGGCCCTGTCGGTCAGCAGCACCACTTTGTCGGCACATCTGCTCAGGCTGTATCGCAGGACCTCTTCGGCCATCGGTGGTCCCATGGTCAAGGCGATGATTTTGCCGTCCTGGTCGGCGCTGATTTTTTTCATATAGTTTGCAAAAGCCAATGCCTGTGCGTCCAGCTCGTTGATTACGCTGGCCAGCCGAGTTCGGATGAGTGTGCCGGTCTCGGGGTCGAACGCATTGTCGGTGATTTGCGATACGTCGGGAACCTGTTTTACCAAAACTATGTAGTTACTCATGTTTCGTATCTCATATAGTGTATTTAGGTTTAACTTGATTCAGAACTCAACACTGAAAACTTAAAACCACGGCCATCCTGCTGTCAAGGCTGCTTATGCAGAGTAAACAATCATAGGATAACAAAGATCAGCATTATATCATTATCTGAGATTTTCTCAAATAAGAGAAATCTGTTTTTTTGTGTTTTGAGCTGTTATCTGCACGGGAAAAAACAGCATTCGCAGTCAAAAAGTTTGATTTAGCGCTTGTTTTGAGCTGGGAAATAATGTCTAATTGCGGCTTTGGTTGTTAGAGAAGTGAAATGTGAGTAAGGATAGTTTGTTTTTATTGAGGTGAGCTGGGATGGCAGATTTGAAAGCGTTGGCGGATGCAGTTATAAGAGGCGACCAAAGCGCTGCGGTAGAAATTACGAAGGCGGCTATTGAAGAGGGCACAGCGGCCAAAAGCGTTCTCGATGACGGATTGATTGCAGGTATGGACGTTGTTGGCGCTCGTTTCAAGAAGAATGAGGTTTACATACCTGAGGTGCTTATTGCTGCACGGGCAATGAAAATGGCAATGGAAGTTCTTGAGCCGGAACTTGTTAAGGCCGGCGTAGAGCCGGTCGGCAAGTTCTTAATAGGGACCGTGCAGGGTGATTTACACGATATCGGCAAAAATTTAGTGGCAATGATGCTAAAAGGAGCGGGCTTTGAGGTTATTGACCTCGGCGTAGATGTCAGGCCTGAGAAGTTTGTTGAGCGGGCAAAGTCCACGGGCGTGCAGCTGGTTGGCATGAGCGCACTGTTGACTACAACAATGCCCGGTATGGAAAAAGCTATAAAGGCCCTGAAGGATGCCGGCGTTTCAGCTAAAATCATGATAGGTGGCGCACCGGTAACCCAGGGTTATGCCGACAAGATTGGTGCTCACGGCTATGCGGCGGATGCTGCCTCGGCTGTTGATATAGCCAAAAGCCTCGTTGCCTAATACAAAATTGAATTTAGTGGCCTGCACGAACTCGTGACGAGGGAAAGGTAGACGCAATACCGAGATGGAACCTGAAATAGTATCGAAAAATTGGTGTTTTTTGGGGACTAAAAAAGGCTTGTAAGTTTCGTAAGACTTTGAGGGAGAAGCGTCAATCTACACAAAACGCCATTTTCAGGCGAAATACCTCCATCAGTAGGCATGATCTGTATGGAGGTGGGTCCTCACAAAAAATGTCCGGAAACAAGGCCAAAGAATAAAAAAAGACACATATTTTAGTGGGAATTTTGGCATCTTAGTCTTGACATTCAACAAGAAACTTGGTATAAGATATGCGGTGTATGCCAAGCGACCTTACTGATGGGCGAGGATTCATTTCATTTGGCGGGAGCAACGTGGATGTGGTGTGGGAATCCTTCGAGGGCGGGGCAGTAGCGAGTAAAAGGATTTCGTGATGAGAGGTGGAGAGATAGTTCCAGCAGTTGTCTCAGTATCCGTGTTTGGGATGCAGGTCTGCCAGCACGGTGGTAGGTTTGCCCCAATACACGGCTTTGTGTAAGCCCGCGCAAAGAATTTCTCTATCCAGATTGAGATAAGTAACCAAAAAACACTATCGAGCTAACCGTCAGCAAGGAGAGGATACCTATGGAAAAATATTGCAGGTGATTAAACGGACATAATTCGCGCCAAGGAATTGTTAAAAATAAGTATTGTTAGTTGCGAGCTGTCCACAGCAAAGAAAAAATTGTTAGGGAATGTTTTTGGGAGGAGAAGCAAAAATGAAACGTTTATTGACAATTTGTGCAACAGCAATTCTTGTGCTTACCGTGAGCGACATAACATGGGCCGACACGCATTATGTGGATCCTGCGGGCAGTAACACTTCTCCGTACACCACGCTTGGAACGGCGGCATACAGCATCCAGGATGCTATAGACGCGGCAACCGACGGTGATGACGTCAGCGTAGCGATGGGGACATACCTTGGAGACATTCAAATTGACAAGGCTTTGACTGTTAAATCGACTGATGGAGCTGAGGAAACCATCGTTGAAGGTGTTGGTAGTAACGACTACTACCTGGTTCGTGTATACCACTGTGATGTCACGTTTGACGGCTTCACCGTTCAGCATCCGACCTTCGAGGGTTCTAGCGATATATCTGGAATTTTAGTCGGGGCCTACTTAGGGGAATCGGTGAGCAACGTGCACATCCTTAATAACATCGTGAAAGAGATAAGAAGCGAGAGTGGAACCCCAAGTACGTATGGGGCGACCGGTATAAACATTGGGCGCGGGCCGTTAAGTAATGTGGTCATTTCGGGCAATACCATCGAGAACATAAAGAACCCGGAAGGTGGTGCATCTGACCACACGTGCGGCATCAACATATGGGATGGTGCTGATGATATCGTGATATCGAACAATACGATATCGGACATAAAGTACAATGGCGTCCTGCTAGAATGCGCCAGTAACGTTCGGATAGAAAATAACGCCATTACGGAGTGCGAGGTCGGAGTAAGAGCTGATCCATTTGAGGGGGTCACTGTATCCGATGTGACGGTCAAATACAACAGCATAAGCGGTAATTCTACCTATGGTGTGTATAATGGTGCAGGGACTCTTGACGCCACTAAGAACTGGTGGGGCTCACCAACAGGGCCATGCCGGCAGTTACCAAATGGTAAGTGGGTTGGCAAAGGTGATAAGGTAAGCAGTAACGTGGACTATATACCCTGGTTGCCATGGATGCCATAGCCCATAGAGTTTCCTGGCGGGTTGGGGCGTGGAGGTGCGAGGAAAAGGTAAGCCCGGAAAAGGGATGCCTATGGAAAAATATTGCAGGTGACTAAACGGACATAATTCGCGCCAAGGAATTGTCAAAAATAAGTATTGTTAGCTTCGGGCGGTCCGCAGCAGAAATGAAGGGTAATAAGAAACATTTAATCAGTTGTCAGGAGAAACAAGAATGAAAAAGTTACTAACAATTTGTGCACTGATAGCAATAATTTTAATGATCAGTGGTGTGCCCCTTGCCGCTTCCAAAGGCCCTCAAAAGACAGTCTGGCATGTGCCGGGTGACTTTGACACCATTCAAGATGCAATTAGCTCGCTCGATGTTTTAGACGGCCACACGATTCTCGTCGGCCCAGGTAGTCACGCTGGAACATTAGTTACGAAAGCCGTCGAGATCAAGGGTGAAGGTGGCGCCGTCATTAACGATGGGCCAGTTCACAAAAGTGGCTTAATCCAAGGGTTCCGAATCCTGGGAGGCGGTAGTGGCGCTACGATCAGCCACCTCAATTTTGAAGTTGATTTCCCGGTCATGAATGGTGAGGGTGCCGACGCGGTTACTGTTGAACATTGCACCATGACAAGTCCCATTCAAGGGGTATCCAACTGGGAAGGTAGCGGCTGGACGATCAGCCATAATGTCATCGATGGATTGAGAACAAGCAGCGGCGGCGGGATCGGCATATTTATCGGCTGCTACAGTGGTGCAAGTGCCAGTGACAATCTGGTGTCTCACAACAGGATAACAGGTGATGTTGTCGTGCCGGAGAACGACTGTGGTGGCTACAGCACCCCAGGCATCTGCCTGATGTCTGACCGACGCGGGGGAAGTGCTGGTGGAGCACTCTCTGGGAACCGCATCATCCACAACGACGTGAGCCTCTCCATCACCGTCCCCGAGGGCCCCGACCCAATGGAGTGTGTCGGTATCGAGCTTACCGACCAAGGCCTTGAACAAGCTGAACCTGTTGTGGATTTAGAGGGTAACAAGGTTGGATTCAACGACGTGCGCGATGTGGCTGACGTACCAATCGCCTTGAACCCGGAGCAAGTGGAGGAAAATAACGCGATTTCTCGAAATCTGGGTGACGATACTAATAATCGCGGCCACGGGCTCCACCCCAAAGCGCTGCTGAAATGATCTTAACCGCAGGGAAAACTTTAACTTGAAGTGACTTAGTAAGGTGTGTTTGAAACGGCGGGACCGTACAAGTCCTGCCGTTTTCTTTACCCGGCTATTCACAAGGAGCACTCATGCGAGCGAACGCCCATTCGGAGTCTATTGGATTAGACCACTGCTAAGTAGCGTCGGAAGCGACCAAGAGCTTAAATTAAGGTACTTGCTGCACATCTTGCTCCTAGCGCAAAATCCCAAAACAGTCCCGATGTTGTCAATCGGGATTGTTTTTTTGCGCGATATTTGGTAGAATGGACACTTGGTGATATGCGACAACACTACATTGTAAATAGTGGATATTCGGATTGGTTTGCTATTTAAACTATGCGACGGATAAAGAGCCAAAATTTGGCGCAACTGTTACTGCAGCTTCGATTTACGCCCGTAAAGAAGCGTCGAAAGCAGCTTGATGCCGCCGAAAAACTCTTTGCGATTATCGATAAGGACAAGGAATATCCTTTCGAATTTGTTTGCTTTCGTATCACGGGTTTTCACCTTAAGAGCGCGGCTGAAGCCGAGCTTATAAAAGGCGATGAGCTGTTAGAGGACCTGCGTATCTTCATCTCCAAGCTAAGCGGCCAACTCGCTCGTCCCGTTACCGAGCAGAGCCAAAAAGTTTACACCATCGAAGAACTCGCAGAAATGTTCGACGTTACAACAAAAACGATTTATCGCTGGAGAAAACGGGGCTTGATTGCACGCAAATTTATTTGTGATGACGGTATAAAGCGTTTCGGTTTTTTTCAGTCAACGGTTGACAAATTCCTCAAGGCAAATCCAAGCCTTATCGCTAAAGCCAAAAGCTTTGTCCGGCTGACAGACAAGCAAAAACAACAGATTATAAGGCAGGCTACTAAGCTTGCCGCCGGCACAAAGATCTCTCGCTACCAGATTATAGACCGAATAGCAGTCAAGATTGGCAAGTGTCACGAAACCGTTAGATACACGCTGCAAGATTACGAAAAGGCAAATCCCGACAAGCCTATTTTTAGCAAGCCCGCTGGCGTAGTTGACCCGGCGAAGGCGGCTGAAATCTATAATCTGTTCAAACAAGGCTGTGATGTCAAAGATTTGATGAAGCAATTCAATCGCAGTAAGAGTTCGATATATCGAATTATAAATAGACGAAGAGCAAAGGCGCTTCTGGCCCCAAAAATTGAATTCATCGCCAGCGACGAATTTCTTGAAAAGAACGCCGGAGAGAAGATTTTAGGAAAGCCGGTCAGCGGTCTCGAGCCGACTGCTCGTAAGAGCGTTGAACCATTCGAATTAGCCATTGGTTCTCTGCCGGAGTATTTGCAGACATTGAATGATGTCCCTGTGTTCAATAGAGAACGTGAAGTCGAGTTGTTCCGCAGATATAATTACTTGAAATATGCGGCTTGCCAAACCCGTGCCGGCATGAGACCAACTCTTGTCTCGAGCGTAAGACTAAACCAGATAGAAGACTATTTGGCCGAAGCAGAGGAGGTAAAAAGAAAGATAATTGAAGCGAACTTGCGACTTGTGGTCAGCGTTGCACGCAAACATACCACCAGCGGAGCGAATTTGCTCGATTTGGTCAGTGAGGGTAACATCTCACTGATGCGGGCGGTTGAGAAATTTGATTATACCAGGGGCTTTCGATTTGCCACCTATGCCTCGTGGGCCATAGCCAAAGACTTTGCCCGCAAAATACCCGCCCAGACTACCCGGCTGGACAGGGCAACAGCTGCTTCTCTGGCAGAAATACATCGCGATTTGCGAAGCAAAGATACAGTGGATTTCGCAGCCATTGAACGAGCACACAAAAATCTGACACAGGTTATCAAAGATAATCTAACCGAACGCGAGCAGTATATAATCTTAAATCGTTTCGGGCTCGTCGGCCCACCAATAAAAAAAGAAACAAAGACCTTAAAGCAAATCGGCGAAGAACTCGGCTTGAGTAAGGAAAGAGTCCGCCAGCTTGAGCTGATTGCCCTGCAAAAATTAAGGCAATCTCTCAGCGTGGAAGAGTTTGAGCTTCTAACCGGCTAATTTTCCGCAGGTGGATTCTTGCTGGCCAGTTCTGCGATTTCAAGCTGTATCTGTCCTAATTCTTTGAGCACATGAAGTTCAATATCTGTGTCCCAGAACAATAATTTCGCCACGAGTGGGATGTGGGCCCCGGAAAGTGTCAGGACAGCGCAGAAAATCATGGTATTGGTGCCAAGTTTTCCTGCCAAGCCGGCGATTAGGCCCG